>NZ_QOAY01000306.1:0-16964 GCF_003314775.1 Microbacterium sp. H6
ATCCTCGACCTGCCCTGCGCGATCGTCGGGGGCGGGGTCACGGCCGCATGGGACCTCCTCGAGCCGGCCATCGCGCGTACGCTCGCCACCGACTCGCCGGTGTCGGGTATCCCGCTGCGCATCATTCCGGCCGTCCTCGGTTCCGACGCGGTCGCTCTCGGCGCGATCGAGACGGCCCGCCGTGCGCTCGTGCCGGCAGGCGCACGCTGAGAGACGACCCCACGCACGACCCTCGCACCACAAGGAGCACCTCACGTGACCGCACGTCCTGAAGCCCACGAGATCTGGATGGGCCCGCTTCCCACCGTCGCCGACGGCGGTCTCGCCCTGCCACGCATCGGCATCGCCGGGATCTCCATCGAGTCGAGCACCTTCTCGCCTCACATCTCCGGTGACGAGGCGTTCACGGTTCGTACCGGCCCGACGTTGCGGGGGTACTACCCGTTCCTGGACGATGGACGCGAACTCGCCTCCGCCGCGGACTGGGTGCCGCTGACCCACGGACGCTCTCTTCCTGGCGGAGCCGTCGCGCCGGAGACCTATCGCCGGATGAAGGATGCGATCGTCGCCGGCATCCGGGAGCACGGTCCCTTCGACGGGTTCTTCTTCGACATCCACGGCGCCATGAGCGTGGTCGGCATGGACGACGCCGAGGGCGATCTCGCGCTCGCGGTGCGCGCCGCCCTCGGTCCCCACACGCTGGTCTCGACCTCGATGGATCTGCACGGCAACGTCTCGGAGGTGCTGCGTGACGCGGTAGACCTGCTGACGTGTTACCGCATGGCTCCGCACGAGGATTGGATGAACACCAAGGAGCGTGCGGTGTGGAACCTGCTCGCCCGGCTGAGGGGACCGCACGGCTCCGACCCACTGCGGCGGCGCCCCTTCTCCGCCTGGGTACCCGTGCCCGTGCTGCTGCCGGGGGAGAAGACCAGCACGCGGCTGGAGCCGGCGCGCAGCATCTACGCCCAGCTGCCCGAGATCGAAGCCCTCCCCGGGGTGGTCGACGCCTCCGTCTGGATCGGCTACGCCTGGGCGGACGAGCCGCGGTGCCAGGCCTACGTGGTCGTCACCGGGGACGACGAGCAGGTGATCGCACGGGAAGCCGAGCGTGTCGCGCGGATGTTCTGGGACGCGCGCGAGGACTTCGTCTTCGTGGCCGAGACCGGCTCGCTCGACGACGCCCTCGACAAGGCCCTCGCTCCGGGAGCACCGCGGCCGTACCTGATATCGGACTCGGGGGACAACCCGACGGCCGGTGGCGCCGGCGACGTGACCTGGACGCTCGCGCACCTGCTGGGACGCGCCGAGCTCACCGACTCCAGCCGCACCACACTCGTGGCCTCGATCTTCGACCGCGAAGCCGTCGCACGGGCTGTCGCGGCCGGCGTCGGAGCCACGGTGTCGCTCGATGCCGGAGCCCGGGTGGATTCCGGTCCACACGGACCTGTCACGATCACCGGGACCGTGTTCTCCATCAGCGACGGCGACCCGGATGCGGGTACGCAGGTCGTCATCGCCGTGGGCGGTCTGCACGCGATCATCACCGAGCGCCGCAAGCCTTTCCACCACCTCTCTGACTTCCGGATGCTGGGCCTCGAGCCCACCACCGCGGACATCGTCGTCGTGAAGATCGGCTATCTCGAACCCGAGCTCTACGAACTCGCCGCGGGGTGGACTCTCGCGCTGACCCCTGGTGGCGTCGACCAGGACCTGCTGCGGCTGGGCCACCACCGTCTGCAGCCGGGTGTCTACCCGTTCGACGCCGACGGCGATCCGGACCTGACCGCCACCGTCGTCCGCCGCGGAACCGCAGAGGAGCAGAACGCATGATGAACTTCGAGAAGCGGACAGGCCCCGACTTCGGCACTGACGCCCCGGTGTACCCGACTCAGGGTGTGCCCGACTGGTATCGGGACGCCAAGCTCGGGTTCTTCGTCCACTGGGGGCTGTACTCGGTGCCGGCGTGGGCGGTGCAGCACGGCGACGGCGTGAACATCCCGACCGAGGATGCGTACGCCTGGCATCAGTACGCCGAGTGGTACGGCAACACGGTGCGGATCGCGGGCAGCCCCACCTGGGAGCGCCACCAGCAGTTGTTCGGCCCCGGCACCTCGTACGAGGACCTGGCCGATCGGTGGGACGCCTCGGCGTTCGATGCGGATGCCTTCGTGGGCGAGTTGGTCGGTGCCGGGGCCAAGTACATCGTCCCCACGACCAAGCACCACGAGGGTTTCTGCCTCTGGGACACGGCGACCACCGGTTTCAACGCGGTCGCTCGTGGTCCGCGCCGCGACCTGATCTCCGAGTTCCACGACGCCACCCGTCGCGCGGGGGCGAAGTTCGGGGTGTACTACTCCGGTGCGCTCGACTGGCACGTGAGCGACTTCCCGCCGATCGAGTCCGACACCGATCTGTTCCGCTTCCGTCGCAACGATGCGCACTTCGCCCGCTACTCGGCTGCCCAGCTCGAAGAGCTCGTGTCCCGCTTCTCGCCGGACGTGCTGTGGAACGACATCGAGTGGCCCGACGGTGGCAAGGGGCACGACGAGTATGCGGTCGCCGCCCTCCTGCAGCGGTACTTCGATGCGGTGCCCGACGGTGTCGTCAACGACCGTTGGGGCGTCCCGTACCACGGCTTCCTCACACGCGAATACACGGACATCCCCGAGATCATCCCGGATCCGTGGGAGTCGACGCGTGGACTCGGCTACTCCTTCGGCTTCAATCAGGCAGAGGACGAACGCCACTCGCTGTCCGGCGCGGCGCTGATCCGTCTGCTCGTCGACGTCGTGGCGAAGAACGGCAACCTGCTGATCAACGTCGGCCCCGCAGCGGACGGCTCCATCCCCGAGCTCCAGCGTCGTGCGATGCGCGAGCTGGGTGCATGGCTGCAGACGAACGGCGACACGGTCTACGGCACGCGCCCGTGGATCCGGATGGGGGAGCGCAGCGGTGCCCCGCGTCGCTACACCACCACCGGGTCGACCGTGCACGTGCATGCTCTCGACCCGAGCATCGGGACGCTCGACCTTCCGGACGAGCTCGTACACTCCGACCTGCGGTGGACCGACGGCAGTGCGGTCGAGAAGTCCGACGGTGATCGTGCGGTCGTGGTGATCCCCGCGCGTCTGCGTGGAGAGGCCGTCGCGGTGCTGTCCGCAGGCTGAGACGGACAGTTCGCGACGAGACGAGGGCCCCTCCGACGGCGTCGGAAGGGCCCTCGGCGTCTTCGCACGGAGTCAGCCCCGCGTGAGCTCCTCGAGCACCTCGATCACGTGACGGTACGGCCGGCCGGTGGCGCGGGACATTCCGATCTCGCAGGTGCGGTTCGCCGAGACGAAGGCGTCGAAGCCGCCCTGGGCGCGCTCGGCCGCTGCGATCTCCGCGGACTCCTGTGCCGTCGCGCTGGCGGTGAGCTCCGGATGCAGCATGCCGCGGTCACCCGCGAATGCGCAGCAGCCCCACCCCTCGGGAACGAACACGTCATCCGCGACGGCGGCGGCGATCGCGGTCAACGCTCCCGTCGCTCCGAGCGCCGTCGTGGAGCATGTCGGATGCACGGCGACGGTGGGCAGCTTCGCGGGCACGGTCAGCTTCGGCAGTACTTCGCGTGCCACGAAGGTGGTCGCATCCTCGATCCGCAGCCCGGCGTATCGAGGGCTCTTCGCGACGGCCTGTGCGAGCATGACGTCCAGGCCCTCGGTGCAGGAGGCCGCGTCGCACACCACGGGAAGCTCGCCCGCGCGACTGGCCTCCCACAGCGAATCGAGCACCCGGTCCGACATCAGGGCATAGCCGTCGAGATGCCCCTTCGACTTCCAGGGTGTCCCGCAGCAGAGGCCACCGTTCTCCTCCGGGATCACGACGGGGATACCCGCGCGGTCCAGGAGCGCTCGCAGCGCATTCCGTGACCCCTCGCCGTCGCCCTCCGCGCCGAACATGGTGCCGATGCACGCGCCGAAGAAGACGGCCTGCGCATCGGTCGGCGCCTCCGGACGCGGTGGCTTCGAGCCGCCGTGGGGGAGTCCTCCGTCGTACAGCGGTACGGTGTCGGCCCCCAGCACCGCGCGGCCGAGGTGCGTGACCCCGCGCACCAGAGGGGCGGGGAGGGCGTCCGCGACGGTGAGCGCGACGCCGCCGGCGCGGGTGACCGTACCCCAGTGCTTGGCCGCCGTGCCCCACACGGTCCCCTCGATCGCGTTCGACTGCTCCGCGCGAAGTCGACGCACCAGGTCGCCCGTGTTGATGTCGACCGGGCAGGCCACACCGCACATGCCGTCGACCGCGCAGGTCTGCACGCCGTCGTAGTCGTAGTCCTTCTGCAGATCGCGCAGCAGCTCGGTGTCGCCTTGTTCCTCGGCCCACACCATATCGCGACGGATCACGATGCGCTGTCGAGGCGTGAGCGTGATGCTCTTGCTGGGACAGGTCGGCTCGCAGTACCCGCACTCGACGCAGCGGTCGACTTCCTTCTCCACCGTCGGCACCCGTTTGAGGTCGTGCAGGTAGGAGTCGGGGTCGTCGGAGAGCACAACGCCCGGGTTCAGGATGCCGTGCGGATCGAGGAGGTTCTTGATCTCCCACATCATGTCGGTGAGCTGGTCGCCGTACTGTCGGCGGACGAACGGCGCCATGATCCGACCGGTGCCGTGCTCCGCCTTCAGCGACCCCTGCTGCGAGAGCACGAGCTCGACGAGGTCGTCGGTGAAGCGCCGATAGCGCGCGACGCTTTCCGCATCGTCGAACCGCTCGTTGAGGAGGAAGTGGATGTTGCCGTCCTTGGCGTGTCCGAAGATGACCGAGCCCTCGTAGCCGTGCTCGGAGAAGAGCTCGATGAGGCGCTCGCAGGTGTGGAGGAGACGCGGCACCGGGACCACGATGTCCTCCAGCAGGGCGGTCGTTCCGGACGGTCGGGCGCCCGCGACCGCCGTGTAGAGCCCCTTGCGCACGTGCCACAGCGCGGCGCGTTCGGCCGCATCCGTGGTGAGGCGCGGGGCGACGGCGAGCGGGAGGGCTTCGAAGTGCGTCTGGGCGGCGGAGCTCGACGCGGCGAGGGTGTCTGCGTCCGGAGCATGGACTTCGACCAGCAGAGCGGCGTGTCCCTGCACCTCGATCTCGGCGATGGCGTCCGGCACGTCGCTCAACCCCTGCGCGACACGCAACGAGGCGGCGTCCATCAGCTCGATCGTGGCGAGACCGAGTCGCGTGAGATCAGGCAGAGCCGTCATCGCGGCGGACAGCGTGTCGAAGACCAGGAGGCCGGTCGCGATCGAGGGGAGCACCTCGATCGTGCGGAAGCGGGCTTCCGCCACGAAGGCGAGCGTGCCCTCGGAGCCGATGACGAGATGCTCCAGGATGCGCACCGGATCATCGAAGTCGAGCAGTGCATTGAGCCCATAGCCCATCGTGTTCTTCATCGAGAACTGCTGACGGAGGAAGGCGACGTGCTCGGGGGATGCCAGCAGACGCTCCCGCAGGGAGAGCAGGCCCTCGGCGATGGCGGGTTCCGCCGCGCGGAGCATCTCGTTCGCATCCGGGTGGCCGGTGTCGAGGATCGTGCCGCTGGGAAGCACGATCGTCATCGACTCGATCGTCCGGTACGAGTTCTCGGTGATACCGCACGCCATGCCGCTGGAGTTGTTGGCGACGACGCCGCCGATCGTGCACGCGATCTCACTCGCCGGATCGGGGCCGAGCTTGCGGCGGTACCTCGCGAGCCTGGTGTTCACCTGGCGCACCGTCGCACCCGGACCCACCCGGACCGCAGCGCCGTCGTCCTCGACACGGATGTCGCGGAAGCCGCTGCGCGTGTCCACCAGGATGTCTCCGCTGACGCTCTGGCCGGACAGGCTGGTGCCTCCGGAGCGGAACGTCATCGTGCGACCGGCAGCTCTGACCGCTCCGAAGGCACGAGCGACACCCTCCGCGTCAGCGGGGGAGAGGACGGCATCGGGGATCAGCAGGTAGTGGGACGCGTCGTGCGCGCGGGCGAAACGGTCGATCGAGCGTGCGTGCACCTGCGTCGTCGGCCCCAGCAGGGCAGGATCCAGCAGCTCGGCGAGGGTGGTCTTCACGGTGCTCCTCTGCTCCGTCATGAGATTGTCAGACAAGTGTACCGACTGCGCGGCTCTTCGATAGGCTGACCGGATGAGCACCACCTCGGAAGCGCCGCTCGGAGTCGTCGGCGTCGTCGATGCCGTGACAGCGCAGCTGCGCGGTCGCATCCTGAGCGGTGCGATCCGCTCCGGCTCCCCGATCACCGAGGCCGCGGTGTCGCAGAGCTTCGGAGTCGCACGTCCGAGCGCGAAGGCGGCGATCGAGCAGCTCGTCGCCAGCGGCCTGCTCGTGCGCACCGCGCACCGGAGCGCGCGCGTCGTCGACATCGACTCCGTGACCGTGCGCGACGTGTATCGCACCAGAACCCGCCTGGAGAGTGCGGCGCTTCGCGAACTCGCCGCGTCGAAGAACGTTCCTGCCGCGGCCCTCGCGGCGAACGCGGAGATCATGGCGATGCCCGGGGGCCCCGACCCTGCGACCGTCGCTCCCGACCTGCGCTTCCACACGGCCCTCATCGACGCGCTCGACAGCGAGCGCACGGGCCGCATGTACCGCAGCGTCCTCGACGAGGTGCGGCTGTGCATGGCGCAGGTGCAGGGCCGCCGTCTTCTCGATGCCGCGGACATCGCCGCGCAGCACGCCGACATCCTCGATGCCGTGGCGTCAGGGGACGGGGAGCGGGCGGCCGCCCTCCTCGAAGCCCATCTGTCGTCAGCGGAGGATCGGCTCGTGGAAGCGCTCGACGCGGACTAGCGTCGAGCGGGCGTCACGGCGCCGATGCCTCCTCGACCACGATGGGTGCCTCTGCGGGGTCGGCCCACACCGGTGCGGGGAGGACCGTGTCGACCTGGCCCGCCTGGATCGCGCGCAGAGCCTCGGTGATCTCCTCATCGTTCTCCGGCACCGGGAGACCGCAGGCTCGCAGCTCGGAGCCGAACTGCAGGGTGAGGCGGATCTTCCCGGCCTCGACGGCCTGTGCGGTCGCACCGGTGCGGATCTCGCTCCCCGTCTGGATCGCGGGCACCTCGTCGCAGACGTGGTAGACCTTGCCACCGTCGACCCAGACGACCTCGTCCTTTCCGAGGAGCTGGATCACGGCCGACTGGTCGGCCGTGTACTGCTCGACGGACGGCGGGTTGAAGTCGGCGCCGATGAACACCGCGAGGGCGGCGAGCACGACGCCGACGATCCCGGCTGTGGCCTTCTGGCCCTTGTCCATGTCCTTGTTGAGGAAGATCAGGATGACGAGCGGGAGGAAGGCGACCACGGCGATGATGGCCCCGAGCTGGTTCTGCACGAAGAACCGTGTCTTGTCCGCTCTGCGGGCCGGGTCGAGGCGATTGGCCTTCTTCCAGAGCACGGAACCGGTGATGGACAGAGCAGCGATGACCACGAGCAGCACGAGGAGTGTGATGAACGCCCACTGCGGGAAGGTCGCCGTGACGCCCTGCTCCTCCAGCAGTCCGGTGTCGGGGTCGCGCACCAGAGTGCCGTCCTCGCCGACGAAGACCCGCTGACGCAGGAGCCAGAAGATGCCGACGCCTTCGCCGATGATCGCGACCGCCCAGAGGATGCCGGCGATCCAACGGAACCGCGTGGCCTTCGCCTTGGCTTCCGGAGTCGGGACCCAGCCGGCGGGCGGCTCGGGAGTCGAGGTGGTGGATCGAGAGGTGGCGGGTGCAGAGCCTGCGGGTGTCGATCCGCTGCTGGCTTCCGTCTTGTCGTTGTCGGCCACGATGCTCCCCCATAACGTCCGATGCCCGCCGTTCCGGCTCGAGGCAACCCCGATCCTAGTGGACCGCGTGTCCTACGCTGGGGACATGACTTCCGATTCCGACGACGCCCTCAGCTGGGACGGCGACGAGGCCTCGAACCCCAAGGAGCGCGCCCTACCGCGCGGCTGGAAGGCCGTCGGACGGGGGAGCGACGAGGTGGGGACGATCGAGGAAGGCGGCACCGCCGAACAGGCGCCAGCGGTCGAGCAGGTGCCGGCAGAGGAACAGGCGGCTGTCGAGGAGCAGGCGGCTGTCGAGGAGCAGGCGGGCCTGAGCACGCCGATGCTGCTGCTCGTCGGCATCGTCGGGGGCATCTATCTCCTCTACACGATCGGCTGGATCGTCGGCGGACTGCGGCTGCAGCCCCTCGCGTCGTTCCTGGTCTCCGATGTGATGTTCCTCCCGTGGTTCTTCCTCGCGATCGCCGCCCCGGCCCTCTGGTTCCTCGCGAGCTGGGTGCTCACGCGGGGGAAGGCAGGCTGGATCCGCGTCGCCGTGCTGCTCGCCGGCGTCGTCCTGCTCGTTCCCTGGCCGTTCGTCACCGTGGGGGTGATCGGATCATGATGGCTTCCGCGGTCGGAACATCGACGTCGGCGGGTTCTCCCCGCTGGCTCATCGGGCTCGTCACCGGACTGGCCGGACTCTTCTACGCCTACGCCGTGTGGAACGCCGTGGCGCACCTGATCACGATGGCTCAGACGGGGCTGACCGGGGGAGGTTGGGCGACCCTGCTGTTCGGAGTCGTCTTCCCCGCGATCGTGTTCGCCTTCGCGTATGTCATCGGACGGCGTCGCACGGTGGGCGAGCTGGCCCTCGTCTTCCTCGCCGGACTCGGTGTCGTCGCCGTGTTCTGGATGAGTCTGATCGCGCTGAGCCTCACGATGCCGAGCGCCTGAGCCGCCCGTCGAGACGCGTCACACGGCACGGAGCGCTGTCGGCGCTCCGGTAGAGTTGTGGCGATCGCGCCCCCATGGTGTGCGGCGCATCGGCCCCTGCCGCGCTGCCCCGAAGGATCCACTGTGCCGAAGCCTGTCGTGCTCATCGCCGAAGTACTCTCTCCCGCCACGATCGACGCTCTCGGTCCCGACTTCGACGTCCGCGACGTCGACGGCACCGACCGCGAGGCGCTGTTCGCCGCACTCGCCGACGCCGACGCCGTGCTGGTCCGCTCGGCCACGCGCATCGACGAGGAGGCGCTGAGCCACGCGCCGAAGCTCAAGGTCGTCGCCCGCGCCGGCGTGGGCCTCGACAACGTCGACATCAAGGCGGCCACGGCTGCCGGGGTCATGGTCGTCAACGCCCCGACCTCGAACATCGTCTCGGCCGCCGAGCTCACGGTCGGCCACATCCTGAGCCTCGCCCGCCGCATCCCTGCCGCGCATGCCTCTCTCTCCGCCGGAGCGTGGAAGCGCAGCTCCTTCACCGGAGCCGAGCTCTTCGAGAAGACCGTCGGCATCGTCGGCCTCGGTCGCATCGGTGCTCTCGTCGCCGCGCGCCTCGCGGCCTTCGACATGCGTGTCGTCGCCTATGACCCCTACGTCACCTCTGCACGCGCCCAGCAGCTCGGCGTGCAGCTGCTCTCCCTCGACGAACTCGTCGCCGAGTCGGACTTCCTGACCATCCACATGCCCAAGACCCCGGAGACGACGGGCATGATCGGCGCCGAGCAGTTCGCGGCGATGAAGCCGACCGCGTTCGTGGTGAACGTGGCCCGTGGCGGCCTCATCGACGAGGAGGCCCTGCACGCGGCGCTCGTCGCCGGGGAGATCGCGGGAGCCGGTCTCGACGTCTTCACCTCGGAGCCGCCCGCTGAGGGCGGCACGGCTCGTCCGCTGCTCGACCTCCCGAACGTGGTCGTCACGCCCCACCTCGGCGCGAGCACCGAGGAGGCGCAGGAGAAGGCAGGCGTCTCGGTCGCTCGTTCTGTGCGCCTCGCCCTCGGCGGTGACCTCGTCCCGGACGCCGTGAACGTGGCCGGGGGCGTCATCGACCCCTACGTGCGTCCCGGCATCTCGCTCGTCGAGAAGCTCGGCCAGATCTTCGCCGCGCTCGCGACGTCGCCTCTCACCAGCCTCGACGTCGAGGTGCACGGCGAGCTGAACGACTACGACGTGAGCGTGCTCAAGCTCGCCGCGCTCAAGGGCGTGTTCACCAACATCGTCAGTGAGACGGTGTCCTACGTCAACGCTCCGCTCCTCGCCGACCAGCGCGGGATCGCGGTGCGGCTGCTCAAGGACGATGTGAGCGACGAGTACCGCAACGTCATCACTCTCAGCGGTGCGTTGTCCGACGGCACTCAGCTCTCGGTGTCCGGCACGCTCACCGGTCCGAAGCAGACGGAGAAGCTCGTCGGCATCAACGACCACCGGCTCGAGCTGCCGATCGAGAAGCACCACGTCGTGATGCTCTACACCGACCGCCCCGGCATCGTCGCCGTGTACGGCCAGAAGTTCGGCGAGGCCGGCATCAACATCGCCGGGATGCAGATCGCCCGTCAGGCGGCAGGCGCCCAGGCGCTCAGTGTGCTGACGCTCGACTCGCCCGTCTCGGACGAGCTGCTCGACGACGTGCGCGGTGCCATCGACGCCGACCTGTTCCGTCAGATCGAGATCACCGAGATCTGATCGGCAGACGCAGCAGAGAGGGCGGGAGCGTGAAGCTTCCGCCCTCTCTCGTGTCTGCGGTGATCCTCAGGCGGTCGCCTTCAGAACCAGGGTGATCAGCTCCGCGAGTTCATCGCTGCGGGGCACGAGTCGCTCGGGGCCGTGCACGTCGAGCGAGTTGTTGAAGTAGAGTCCGTCGCTCACCAGCATCACCAGATCGAGGCTCGCGTTGTCGCGCACGTGCGGGCGGATCGTCTCCGCCCAGCGGCGCCTCGTGTCGCGGAGCATGTCCGCTGCGGGGATCGACCCGCCCTGGGCGAGGCGCGTCGTCGCGATCAGCACGCGATCGAGTGCGTCGTCCTCCATCACGGAGGTGCGCACGTAGTAGGCGACGGGACCTTCCTCCGCGGCGGCCATCCGTTCGAGGTCCATGGTCGTGAGGCGATCGAGCCGTTCCACGAGGCCGGCCTCGAGCTCGTCCTTGGAGCCGAAGTGATAGAGCAGGCCGCCCTTCGACACACCGGCCGCTTTCGCCGTGGCGTCGAGCGTCGCGGCTCGTTCGCCGTCTTCGATGAGGATCGCTTCGAAGGCGTCGAGCACCTTCTCGCGGGCGAGCGGAGGTCGGGGCATCGTGGATCCTCTGCGGATTCGGGGGCGGGACTTCTGTTACTATACCATCTGGACGGTTCACTAACCGTGCGATCAAGATCCTGAGAGGTGTTCCATGACCCGTACTGCGTCGATCCCGACGACAGAGACGGATGCTCCCCGCGTCGGAGCCCGCGGCTGGGCGGCGCTCGTCGTCCTCATGCTGCCGGTGCTGCTGGTGTCGGTGGACAACACGGTGCTGAGCTTCGCGCTCCCCGAGATCTCCATCGCGCTCGCGCCCACAGGGGCCGAGCAGCTGTGGATCATCGACGTGTACCCCCTGGTGCTCGCGGGCCTGCTCGTCACCATGGGTACCTTGGGCGACCGATTCGGGCGTCGGAAGATGCTGCTGATCGGAGCCACCGGTTTCGCGGCGGTCTCCGCCCTCGCAGCCTTCGCGCCCACGGCCGGTCTGCTGATCGCCGCTCGTGCTCTGCTCGGCTTCTTCGGGGCGATGCTCATGCCGTCGACCCTGTCCCTGCTGCGCTCGATCTTCCAGAACCGCGACCAGCGCCGCATGGCGATCGCGGTGTGGGCCTCGGCCTTCTCCGCAGGATCGGCGCTGGGACCGATCGTCGGCGGTTTCCTCCTCGAGCACTTCTCCTGGGGGTCCGTCTTCCTCATCGCGGTGCCGGTGCTGATCCCTCTGCTCGTCGCTGCGCCGTTGCTGGTGCCGGAGAGCCGCGACCCCCACCCCGGTCGCATCGACTTGATCAGCATCGTCCTGTCGATGGCCACGATGATCCCGGTGGTCTACGCGATCAAGTCGCTGGCCGTGGATGGTCCGAGTCTGAAGGCCGGTGCGTGGGCACTTCTCGGCCTCGCGATGGGTTTCCTGTTCGTGCGGCGCCAGCTGCGTGCCAAGACGCCGATGCTCGACATGGCGCTGTTCAAGCGGGGGTCGTTCTCCGGGGCGATCCTGGTCAACCTGCTCAGTGTCGTGGCTCTGGTCGGCTTCCTCTACTTCGTGTCGCAGCATCTGCAGCTCGTCCTCGGGCTGTCGCCGATGACGGCAGGTCTCGCGCTGGTGCCGGGAATGGTGGCGATGATCGTGGCCGGGCTGTCGGTCGTGCCGATCTCGCGCCGGATCCCGCCGCACATCGTGATCCCCGCCGGGCTCGCGTTCTCCGTCGCCGGCTACCTGATCGTCGCTCTCACGACGCACGAGCACGGCGTCCTGCCGCTGGTGATCGCGTTCGTGGTGCTGGGCATCGGGATCGGCGCGGCCGAGACGATCTCCAACGAGCTCATCCTGTCGAGCGCTCCTGCGGCCAAGGCAGGAGCGGCCAGCGCGGTGTCCGAGACGGCGTACGAACTCGGAGCGGTGCTCGGAACGGCTGTGCTCGGCGGCATCATCACGGCCTTCTACCGCGGAGCGCTCGTTCTTCCTGCGGGTCTTCCCGCCGACGTGGCGCATGCAGCGGAGGAGACTCTGGCTGGCGCCTACACCGCTGCGCAGGCTCTGCCGACGCAGCTCGGCGATGCGCTGTGGCAGGCCGCGTCGGACGCGTTCGGCTCCGGCGTCACCGTCACCTCGCTCATCGGTGCCGGCCTCGTGGTCGCGGCCGGAGTGATCGCGGCCGTCACACTGCGCAAGGCACCCACGCACTGACCAGTACGCTGGGGGGATCGGCTCTCCTGCTCTCGGGCGGGAACGAGTCGGTCCACCCCCGTGCAGTGCGCAAGGAGTCTCATGTCGCGTGTCGTGAAGCTGGCCGTCATCCCGGGTGACGGCATCGGTCCCGAGGTCATCGCCGAGGCGGAGAAGGTGCTCGACGCCGTCACCGTCGACAGCGACGTGACGTTCGACAAGACCCGCTTCTCGCTCGGTGCCGGCCGGTACCTCGAGACCGGCGACACGCTCACGGATGACGACCTCGCCGCGATCTCCGCACACGACGCGATCCTCCTGGGTGCCGTCGGCGGCACGCCGGGCGACCCGCGGCTGAAGGACGCGAACATCGAGCGCGGACTGCTGCTCAAGCTGCGGTTCACTCTCGACCACTACGTGAACCTGCGCCCCTCGAAGCTCTTCGCCGGCGCATCCGGTCCGCTGTCGAACCCGGGGGAGATCGACTTCGTCGTCGTCCGCGAGGGCACGGAGGGTCCCTACGTCGGCAACGGCGGGGCGATCCGGAAGGGGACGCCGCAGGAGGTGGCGAACGAGACCTCCGTGAACACGGCCTTCGGTGTCGAGCGGGTCGTGCGCTACGCGTTCGCCCTCGCGGAGCGTCGTCGCAAGAAGCTGACCCTCGTGCACAAGACCAACGTGCTCGTGCATGCGGGCGCCATCTGGCAGCGCATCGTGAACGAGGTCGCCTCCGAACACCCCGACGTCGCCGTCGACTATCTGCACGTCGACGCCGCCACCATCTTCCTGGTCACCGATCCCTCGCGCTTCGACGTGATCGTGACCGACAATCTCTTCGGTGACATCCTCACCGACCTCGCCGGCGCCGTCACGGGCGGCATCGGCCTCGCCGCATCGGGGAACATCAACCCCGATGGCGCCTTCCCGTCGATGTTCGAGCCCGTGCACGGCTCGGCTCCGGACATCGCGGGTCAGCAGAAGGCCGACCCGACCGCCGCGATCCTCTCCATCGCGCTGCTGCTCGACCACCTCGGCCTCACGGTCGAGTCGGCGCGGGTGAGCGCCGCGGTCGAGGCGGACATCGCCGCCCGGAGCGGTGCCCGCACCACCGCGGAGATCGGCTCCGCGATCGCTGCCCGTCTCTGAACAGCGGGCGTAGGCTGACAGGGCGCGAGGATGCGCCCGCCCACGAGGATTGGATGATGACATGACGACGATCGACGCCGAGACGAGCGTGGCTCCTCTGGAGTTCGCCGTGACGAAGAACCTGAACGCGGCCTCGCCGGCACGCGTCGCCGAAGTGCTGGAGAACCCCGGGTTCGGGGTCGTCTTCACCGACCACATGGTCGACATCTGCTGGTCGGCCAAGGGTGGATGGCACCGTCCGCGCGTGCAGCCCTACGGTCCGATCCCGCTCGACCCCGCCGCCTCCGTGCTGCACTACGCACAGGAGATCTTCGAGGGCATCAAGGCCTACCGGCACGCCGACGGCTCGATCCACACCTTCCGTCCCGACCGGAACGCCGCGCGTCTGCAGGCCAGCGCCCGCCGCCTCGCGCTGCCGGAGCTGCCGACCGAGTACTTCATCCAGTCGCTGCGGGAGCTCATCGCCGTCGACGGTCGGTGGGTGCCCTCCGGTGCCGACCAGAGCCTGTACCTGCGACCGTTCATGTTCGCCAAGGAGGCCTTCCTCGGTGTGCGGGCGGCGCAGAAGGTCGCCTACTACGTGATCGCGAGCCCCGCCGGTGCCTACTTCACCGGGGGAGTGAAGCCTGTGCGCATCTGGCTCTCCGAGGACTACGCCCGCGCGGGTCGCGGTGGCACCGGCAAAGCGAAGACAGGCGGCAACTACGCCTCCAGCCTCCTTCCCCAGGCCGAGGCCAGTGCGAAGGGCTGCGACCAGGTCGTGTTCCTCAACGAGAACCGCGACGTGGAGGAGCTCGGCGGCATGAACGTCGTGTTCGTCTTCAAGGACGGCCGGGTCGTCACGCCGGAGTCGGACAGCATCCTCGAGGGCATCACCCGCGACTCGCTGCTGCAGCTGGCCGAGGACCGCGGCTACACGGTCGAGAAGCGTCCGATCTCGATCGACGAGTGGCGCGCGGGCGTGGCCTCCGGCGACATCGTCGAGGTGTTCGCCTGTGGCACGGCCGCGGTCGTGACCCCGATCGGCGCGCTCGTGGGCGAAGGCTTCGACGAGCCCCAGCCGCTGGGCGAGCTGGCGCTGTCCCTCCGCGAAGAACTCACCGACATCCAGTACGGGCGCCGAGAGGACAAGCACGGCTGGCTCCTCCGCCTCGACGCCTGAGTTTCCTGCTGCCGAGACCCACGTCCCCCGCCGACACCCATGCTGTCGTCCGCCCGGGGCCGTGGGTCTCGTCGCGAGCAGGGGGTCTCGGAGGTTGCTGGGGCTCCAGGCCTGGCGAGGCGCTCGATAGGCTGATCCCATGAAGATCGCCCGGTTCAGCCACGACGAAGCCATCATGTACGGGATCATCGACGAGCGTGAGCTCGTGGTGCTCGCCGGAGACCCGATGTTCACGGGGTACGAGACCACCGGTGCCCGCGTGCCGCTCGCGGATGCCGCTCTGCTCGCTCCGGTGATCCCGCGGTCCAAGGTCGTCTGCGTCGGCAAGAACTACCACGATCACGCGGCGGAGATGGGGGGAGAGGCCCCAGAGGAGCCGCTGCTGTTCCTCAAGCCGAACACCTCGGTGATCGGGCCCGGAGACACGATCGTGCGTCCGGCGATCTCCGAGCGCACCGAGTACGAGGGTGAGCTCGTGGTGGTGATCGGCAAGATCGCGAAGAACGTGAAGGCAGAGAACGCACTCGACTACGTGCTCGGATACACGATCGGCAACGACGTCACCGCGCGTGACCTCCAGCGCAAGGACGGTCAGTGGTCGCGGGCCAAAGGCTTCGACACCTTCTGCCCGCTCGGTCCCGTGATCGAGACGGACTTCGATCCGGCGCAGGCCACGATCGAGACACGGGTGAACGGCGAGGTGCGGCAGCAGGCGCCACTCACCGACATGATCCACTCGGTGCCGGCGATCATCGAGTACGCGTCGGCGGTGTTCACGCTGCTTCCGGGCGACGTCATCATGACGGGGACTCCGGCGGGCGTGGGCACGTTCGTGGCGGGAGACGTCGTCGAGGTCGAGATCTCCGGACTCGGCATCCTTCGCAACACCGTGCGCGACGCCGTTCCCGCGTCATGACCGATGTCGCCCTGACGGCGACGCAGCAGCAGGCGGTTCAGCGACGTACCGTCCTGGTCCTGTCGCTGGGGCAGGTGCTCGGCGGGATCGCCTTCGGTGCCACCGTCTCCCTCGGCGCCCTCCTCGCGGCGGACATCTCGGGCAACGATGCCCTCTCCGGTCTCGCGACAGCTTCCGTCACACTGGGAGCGGCCGCGTGCGCCATCCCGCTCGCACGTCTCGCCGCCCGTGTCGGGCGTCGTCGTGCGCTCACTCTCGGCAACCTGTTCGCCCTGGTGGGCATCGCGGTGGTCATCCTCGCCGCGTCTCTGCGGATCTTCCCGATGCTGCTCGTCGGCATCCTGATGATCGGGGCCGGCAACGCGGGAAACCTGCAGTCGCGGTTCGCGGCGACCGATCTCGCCGCGCCGCAGCACCGCGGACGAGACCTGTCCATCGTCGTCTGGTCGACCACGATCGGCGGGGTCGCCGGTCCGCTGCTTCTCGGGCCGGGGGAGATCGTCGGCCAGGCGGTGGGGATGCCGCCGCAGACGGGTTCGTACCTCTTCTCCTTCGTCGCGCAGTGCGCTGCGCTCGTGCTGTACGTCGTCGCTCTGCGTCCGGATCCGCTGCTCGCGGCGCAGCGTCTCGCGAAGGCCTCGGCTTCGACGGACGGGGCGGTGGCCGTGGATCGGCCGCGCGTCGCCCGGTACGCGATCTTCGCGATCGCCGGATCCCACGTGGTCATGGCCTCGGTCATGGCCATGACTCCGGTGCATCTCTCGCACATGGCGCACGGTGCCGGGGGCATGGCAGCGACCCCCGCCGATGTGTCAGCGCTCGTGGGGATCACGATCGCGTTGCACGTGGGCGGCATGTACGCCCTCTCGCCCGTCTTCGGCGTGCTGGCCGACCGCTGGGGCAGGCTCCAGGTGGTGCTGCTCGGACAGGTGCTGCTCGCCGGTGCTCTGGCGTTCGCGGTGTTCACGGGGACGGAGGCCTGGGGTGTGATGGTCGCGCTCATCCTGCTCGGACTGGGATGGAGCGCGGCGACGGTGGCCGGTGCCGCCCTTCTCACGGAGTC
>NZ_QOAY01000306.1:16996-17304 GCF_003314775.1 Microbacterium sp. H6
GCACCCGAGCTCCGCACACGGAGGCAAGGGCGCAGCGATTCCCTGATGAGCTTGTCCGCGGCGGCGGGATCGGTGCTGGCGGGCGTGGTGCTGGCGAACTTCCAGTACGCGGGACTCGGCGTGGCGGCCTTCGTCCTGGTCATCGCGATCGTGGCGCTGTCCCCGCTCGCCCGCTCCGGCTCCCGATGAAGGACTGGGCCGGCGTCGGCGCGGCGTATTCCGCATCGTACGCCGCGCTCTGCGCAGGGACCTTCCCGGCGATGCAGCTCGGCCTCGGCGCACCGCGAGGGCGCAGTCTGCTCGACGTC
>NZ_QOAY01000306.1:17553-62178 GCF_003314775.1 Microbacterium sp. H6
GGCTCGCTGCAGCCTGGGCCGACGCGGGATGGCGCGTGCAGGCGTGCGAGCCGGAGGCGTCCATGCGCGCGGTGTCGCGCCGCGACCGTCCGCAGATCGTCACGATCGATGCGGGGCTGCCGGATCTCCCGTTCGCCGACGGCGCGGTCGATGTGGTCGTCGCGAACTTCGTCTTGAACCATGTCGGCTCCCCACGCAGGTCGGCGGCCGAGCTGCGGCGCGTGAGTCGTGGCCCCGTGGTCGCGACGATCTGGACGCTGTCGCCCTCATGGTTCTGGGCGGAGGTCGCTGAACGCGCGGGAGTGGCGCCGTTCGCCGGTGCGAAGCTCCCTGCCGACGAGGAATTCGAGCGGAGCGCCGCCGGCTTCGCGCAGATGCTGCGGGACGCGGGCCTGGAGCGCGTGACCGCCGCCGAGCACGGCTGGACCTGGCACGCGGACCCGAATGCACTCTGGCGTTCGGTCGAAGGGGGCGTGGCCGGTGCCGGTGCTCTCTACGCCCGGCTCGGACACGATGATCGTCGGCGATTCCGTGCAGCGTTCGAGCTCATCGTGGACGAGCGCAGCGTCCAAGGCCTCCTGCCCCTGGAGCATCGTGCGGCGGTCGCCGTGAGCATGTCGCCCTGAGCATGTCGCCCTGGGTTCCGGCGGATGCGTTGCGCACTGCGCTACGGTCAGAGCCATGTCCTCTCTCGCCGGACGGATCGCCGCAGGTGCCGTGCTCGCCGCCACCGTCGGTGTTCTCGCCGGGTGCGCGCCGAGCATCGGGACCCTGATGAGGGACAGCCTCGCCGACTCCGTGGAAGATGCGCAGGACGTGCTGTGGGAGGACCGCGACCAGATGATCGAGGATCCGGAAGCGACCGTCGCCGGACTCGACTTCATCGTTGATGCGCGAGGCGGGGCGGACACCGGCAGCCACCTCTACACCCTGCTGGCCGTCGAGGAGGCCGGGGACGGCGTGGCCCTGACGCTCGCGGTGGAAGGCGGGGCGGAGACCGGCGGAGGGCTCTGGTACCAGCAGTCGACCGCCGTCACGTGCGTCGACTTCGTCTTCCCTGAGGCTGCCGCCGAGATCCGCACGGAGGGCGCTGCCTGCGGTGACGCCGTTGATGCGGCCAGCTACGACGAGGTCGTCCCGTTCTCAGACCTTCAGGTGCGGGAGACGGTGACGGCGGCGGATCACCCGCCTCCGATCTGCCAGTGTCACAGCGGTGGCGATTGCGACTGCCCAGGAGGCTGAGCCCTCGCGCCCGCCGACGGGCGAACGCGCGGTCCCCGTAGAATCGAAGGGCTATGGCTACCCCTCACCCCCTCACCACGACCGTCAGTGGTGCCGACGTCCGCGTCCGCTTCTGCCCCTCGCCGACCGGTCTGCCGCATGTCGGCATGGTCCGCACGGCTCTCTACAACTGGGCGTACGCCCGTCACAACGGCGGGAAGATGGTGTTCCGCATCGAGGACACCGATGCCGCCCGTGACAGCGAGGAGAGCTTCCGCCAGCTGGTGGACGCGCTCACCTGGCTCAAGATCGATTGGGATGAGGGTGTCGAGGTCGGTGGACCCCACGCTCCGTACCGGCAGTCGGAGCGCCACGACATCTACCGCGAGGTGATCGACAAGCTCATCGCCACGGGAGCCCTCTACGAGAGCTACTCCACTGCCGACGAGATCGACGCGCGCAACGAGGCCGCCGGGCGCGCCAAGCAGCTCGGTTACGACAACTTCGACCGCGACCTCACCGACGAGCAGAAGGCGGCGTTCCGTGCGGAGGGTCGTCAGCCGGCGCTGCGCCTTCGGGTGCCGGACGAAGACGTCACGTATGTGGACCTCATCCGCGGCGAGGTGACCTTCCCCGCAGGATCGTTCCCCGACTTCGTGGTCGTGCGCCCGAACGGTGTGCCGCTGTACACGTTCGTGAATCCGGTCGACGACGCGCTCATGGGCATCACGCACGTGCTGCGTGGTGAAGACCTGATGCCGTCCACCGCCCGGCAGCTCTCGCTGTATGCGGCTCTCATCGATGCGGGTGTGACGACGTTCGTCCCGCGGTTCGCGCATATGCCGTTGGTGCTGGGGGAGACCGGCAACAAGAAGCTCTCCAAGCGCGACCCGCAGGCGGATCTGTTCCTGCACCGCGACCGCGGCTTCATCCCCGAGGGACTGCTGAACTACCTCGCCCTGCTCGGCTGGTCGATCGGACATGACCGCGACGTGTTCTCGCTCGACGAGTTCACCGCCGCGTTCGACATCGTCGACGTGAACCCGAACCCGGCGCGCTTCGACCAGAAGAAGGCCGAGTCGATCAACGGCGACCACATCCGGATGCTCGGCGAGAAGGACTTCGCCGAGCGGACGATCCCGTACCTCGCCGCAGCCGGACTCTTCGACGAGCCGACGCACGAACAGCTGGTGACGGCATTCCGCGTCGCGCCTCTCGTGCAGGAGCGGGTGCAGCTGCTCGGCGAGGTGCCCGGCATGGTGGGCTTCCTGTTCACCGATGAGGTCTCGTACGCGGAGGACGCCCTCAAGGGCCTTCCGGCAAATGCTGCCGAGGTGCTCGACGCGTGCGTCGTGGCTCTCGAGCCCCTCGACGACTTCACCCCGGAGAAGATCCAGGAGGCCCTCGCCGCGGAGCTCGTCGAGAGGCTCGAGCTCAAGCCGCGCATCGCCTACGGTCCGCCCCGTGTCGCCATCACCGGCCGCCGGGTCTCGCCGCCGCTGTTCGAATCGATGGAGCTGCTGGGCAAGGAGGAGTCGCTGCGTCGGCTCCGCTCGCTCTCGGTGTTCCTGGCCGGCTGAGTCGCGACGCGCCCGGGCGGCGGTCCTCGGTCCACCGGTTTTGGTGTTCCGCCGCCGCTCGGGTAGGCTGGACTCTCGGTGCGAGGCCCTGGTTTCGCCCTTGGGGTATGGTGTAATTGGCAACACGACGGTTTCTGGTTCCGTTATTCTTGGTTCGAGTCCAGGTACCCCAGCAAGATGAAAACCCCCGCTCAGGCGGGGGTTTCTTCGTTTCCGAGACCATCGCGTCGCGTCGAGGTACGACGAGGGCGCCGACTATTCTGGAAGGTGTGACAGGCACTCGAGTGGAAGCGGCATTCTCCCGCGCCGTCACCGCCTTCAGTACTCCGACTCTCGACCTGCTGCACGGCCGTTTCGCCCCCTTCGTCGTGGCGTC
The DNA here is from genome assembly GCF_003314775.1 of Microbacterium sp. H6. Lineage (NCBI taxonomy): Bacteria > Bacillati > Actinomycetota > Actinomycetes > Micrococcales > Microbacteriaceae > Microbacterium > Microbacterium sp. H6. Next base: position 20,731 of record NZ_QOAY01000306.1, read on the forward strand.
GCTGTCTCTTCTGTTCACGGCGGACCGGGTCTCCATCCCGATCGCCGACGCCCAGGCCGAGCTCGCGGAGATCCTCGATGAACTCAGGGATGCGGGCGACGATGACGACGATCGCCGGGTCCCTTCGGGGACCGGCCGCGATGTCGCGAGGAACTGGGTCCGCCTGGGCTGGTTGGTGCAGCAGATCGACGAGGACGTCGAGGTGTATCGACTCTCCGCGCACGCTGTCGAGGCTCTGGAAATCGCGGGGCGCACGGGCGGCGGGCGCACGCGCGTATCCAACTCCCGAGTGCGCACGCTCCTCGAGGCCGTGGAGCATCTGGCCGACAGCGCCGAGGCAGACCCCGTTCGTCGACTCGCCCGCCTCCGGGAGGAGCGCGCCGCACTCGATGCCGAGATCGATCGGATCGAGGAGTCGGGCAGAGCCGATCCACTCGATGATGAAGAGCTCTTCGAGGAAGCGGAGAACGTGCTGCATCTGGCGCGCGAGCTTCCCGCCGACTTCACCCGGGTCGCCGAATCCCTCAAACTCATGCAGCGCGACGTCGTCGCCCATCTGCGCCGTGATGAGCGGCCGACGGGTGAGGTGCTGCGCGAGTACCTGCAGCGTGCGCAGGATGTCATGAACTCGACGCCGGAAGGACGCGCCTTCGCCGGCGCTCTCAAGCTGATCGGCGATCCGGAGCGCATCGATGCCCTCACCGACCAACTGCACGGTCTGCTCCGACAGCCGTTCGCCCGGATGCTCGACAGCACGCAGCGGGCCGAGCTCGACGCGATCGGACGCCGCGTGGAGCTCGGGGTCGAGGAGGTGCTGGCTGCGCAACGTCGAGCCTCGCACGTCATCACCGGCCAGGTGAAGACACACGATCCGCTGCGGGACCGTCAGATCGACGACCTGCTGCGTGACGTCATCGCCGCGCTGCACGTGTGGGACGGGACGGGGGCGAGTTACGCACCGGTGCGCAGTCTTCCGCTCGCCGACCTGGGGCACCTCAGGCAGACCGTGAGCAGCATCCGTCCACCCGCGGTCCCCGCCCCTCTGGCCGACGCCGGGGACGTCGAGTTCGCCGACGTCGACTCCCGCGCGTGGGGTGGTCCGAGGTATGCGGAGCTCGAGCAGTACGTCGCGGGGCTCGGACCCGAGTTCGATCTCGCCGCCGCATTCGCCGAGAGCGACGACGACACCCGGCGCCCTGTCGACCTCGTCGGACTGCTCGAGATCGCCCACCGCAACGGCATGACCGAGAGCGAGACGGTGTCGGTGGTCGAAGCTCTGCGCCCCGACGGCTCGACGCGACGCTTCGCGTTCGGTGCCGTCACGGCGCGCAACACGAAGGAAGACGCACATGCCTGAAGAGAGCCCCGCGCCGGAAGCAGCGGTCGATGACCCGTTCATCGCTCCCGTCCCCATGGAAGAAGACATCGAGGAGCATTTCGCCGGCGACCGCGGCACCCTCGATCCGGAGATCCGCCGTCTGCTCGCCCACGTCCTTCAGCGGCGCTTCATCGCCGCGGAGCGCAACCGCAAGGAGTGGACGCTGCTGCTCGATCATCAGCACGTGATCGAGTCGCGTCTGAACGACCTGTACCTCCGACTTGTCGTCGACCACGGTCGCGGTTTCGCCTACAAGCAGCAGCTGCGCTCCGATGAGATCGACATGCCTGTGTTGCTGAAGGACTCCCCGTACACACGTGCGGAGACGCTCGTGCTCGTGCATCTGCGCACCGTCTACCAGCGGGAGTCCGCGGCCGGAGAGTCGTCGGTGCGCATCGACATCGAGGATCTCGAGCAGACCGTGCTGAGCTACTTCACCGATGTCGATGGCGGAACGGCACGGCAGCAGAAGGCGATCAGGAACGCGATGGACAGACTGGATCGCGAGGGGATCGTGCAGGAGGAGACCAGCGGGCGCTATCGGATCACGGCGCTCGTCGAGGTCGTCCTCAGCGCCGAGACCCTGAAGGAACTCCGCGACTGGCTGCGGTCGCAGGAAGCGGTGCAACGATGACGATGGTCGACACGCTCTTCGGGCTCATCCCCGCCGGCTCGCGGGGACAGCAGTGGATCGCGGACGAGCTGCAGCTGATCAACTGGGGTGGATACGACGGGGGCCCGCACCGGGTGCGCTTCTCGCCGAACGCCACGCTGCTGTGCGGCGGCTCCGGCTCCGGCAAGTCGACGCTGATGGACGCGTACATCGCGCTGATGATGCCTCACACGACGCCGTTCAACGGTGCGTCGAACGGCGGAGTGACCGGCCGACCGCGCGGCGAGGAGCAGCGGAACATCCTCTCGTACGGGCGAGGGAAGATCGACGAATCCCGCACGGAGGACGGCACCAAGCTGCGAGTCCTCCGCGGCGACGGCGAAGACACGTGGAGTGCCATCGCGACGACCTGGCTCGACCACGACGGGTCGCGGTTCACCGCTGTGCGGGCCTGGTACATCCCGGCGGATGCCCGCGTGCTGGAGGACACGACCCGGGTTCGGGCGACCGTGAACGGGGCGTTCGACCTGGCACAGCTGGAGAAGGCCGCGACGCAGCGGCTCTCCGATGCGTCGGTGCGGGCAGCGGGACTGGAGACGCTGGCGACGGACCGGGAGTTCTCTGCCCGGCTGCAGGCGGTGCTCGGGATCGGGGCGGCCGGGTCCGGGGCGAAGGCGATCAGCCTGCTGGCCAGGATCCAAGCGGGGCAGCAGATCACCACGGTCGACGATCTGTACAAGAAGCTCGTGCTGGAAGAGCCGGAGACGATGGCCACAGCGGATGCCGTCGTGGCGCACTTCGATGAGTTGGAGAGCACGCGCACCCGGATGCTGACGGCGAAGCAGCAGGTCAGCGCACTCGAACCCATCCGCGGAATCAAGGAGCGCATCGCGGCTTCAGCCGAACGGGTGCGGATCATCGACGAAGTCGGAGTCTTCACCGATCCGTCGTCCCTCGCCGCGCTCTGGAACGCTCAGCGCCGCCTGGATCTGCTGCGCGAGGTCGAGGTCGAGCTGGGGGACCGCTCCCGCGCCCTCAGCCTCGCTGTGCGGGAGAAGCGCGCCCTCGTCGACGCCGCCGATGCCGAGCGGGAGGGTCTGCTCGATGTCCTGCGGCAGTCCGGCGGTGACCGCCTCGAGACAGCGCAACGGGAGCTCCGCGTCGCCGAACGTCGCCTGGACGACGTGCGGCGGGAACGCGCGAAGTTCGACGCCATCGTGCGGGATCTCGGTGCGGAAGTGGAGAACGCCGCCCAGTTCGAGGCCCTCGTGGCCGACAGTCGGGGGTCATCGCCGAGATCGGGGATCCGGGACGCGCGCGCGGCCTTCGCCGACGCCGAGACCGCCCGCAGGACGACCGAGCTCGAGATCTCACGACTGCGTCAGGAGCGCGAGCGCACCGGTCTGGTGCGCGGCAGCATTCCCTCCCACCTCGACGAGTCCCGCGCCATGCTCGCGGAGGCGGCTGGTCTCGACCCTTCGGAGCTTCCCTTCGTGGGAGAGCTCATCGAGGTGCGGACGGAGTTCGAGCCGTGGCGCGAGGCCTTCAACCTCGCCCTCGGCGGCTTCGCCAGGACGCTCCTCGTCGACGCGGAGAAGCTGTCGTCCTTCCGGGCGGCGATCAACTCCACGCGCACCCCGGAGCGCCTGAACTACGAGGGCGTCCCCACCGGACTCCTCGAGGTGCGCAACGCCGATCCGCAGACCCTCCCCGGGAGGCTCGACTACCTGCCGACCCCCTTCACCGGGTGGCTCCAGCAGCGGCTGCAGGACCGGTTCGGATACGTGTGCGTCGACTCATCGTCCCCGTTGGACGCCCATCAGAAGGCGCTCACCATCAACGGCCAGGTGTCGCAGGGCAGCAGGGGAGCCCACGGCGGTCAGGGACGCGCCAACGTGCTCGGCTTCACCAACGACCGTCGGCTTCGCGAGATCGATGACCAGCTGCGGCTGCTGACCGATCGTCACGACGGCTACGCATCGGCGGCGCAGGACGCCGAAGCCGCCCTCGACCGCATCGAGGCACGATCGACCGCATTCGCGAAGATCGAGGACCTCACGTGGGAGCAGATCGATGTCGATGCGGTCGAGGCCGAACGGGAACGTTGGCTCGCCGTCGAAGCGGAGGTCACGACAGCCAGCCCCGAGATCGCGCAGCTCAAGCGTCAGGCGGAGGATCTGCGGTCCCGCGCGAGCACGCTCCGGGACGAGGAGGCGCGCCTCAGCAACGAACTCGCCCAGACCCAGGAGCACTGGGGACAGGTCACCGACGACGTCGACGCCTGTCAGAGAGTGATCGATTCCGCGGCAGCCACGGACCTCTCGCTCGGCGAGACACATGCGTCGTTCCTGGACGGCCGGTTCCTGCACGCCGAGAGCGGGGCGAGCGTAACCGCGTCGGAGCGGCTCACACACCTGGACACCGCGCTCAGGACCGCCGCTCAGCGCCTGCACGAGGACCGTCGTGAGGCCGCGGAGGCCCACGAGCAGCAGCGCGAGAGCATGCGGCGACTGATGACGGGGTTCCTCGAGCGCTGGGACAACCTCACGATCCTGCCGGACCCCGACGAGTCCGTCGGTGAGTTCGAGAGCATTCTGGAGGCGTTGCAGACCAACGGGCTCCACGAGCTGGAGACCGAGTGGCGTGACAGTCTGCTCAAGCTCTCGGGAAACGACCTGACGAGCCTCGACTCGACTCTCAGCCGGTCGCTCCGCGAGATCAAGGATCGCATCGACCCGATCAACCGCATCATGGAGGAGCTGCCGTTCTACGACGACGACCATCGTCTGCAGATCACCCCGCGCGAGAATCAGAGCGAGGCACGCAAGCGGTTCCGCCGCGAGCTCCGCGAGGTGCGGGGACTGATCGACGCTGCCGAGACCGACGCCGAGCGCGAGGCCGTGTACCGCAAGATGAGCCGTCTGATCGGACGGATGCGCCGTACGGCCCCCGACTTCGCCGAGCTCATCGACGTGCGCAACCACGTGCGCGTGAGTGCCGAGCGGGTCACAGCGACGACGCGGGAGCATGTCGCGCTCTACGACCACATCGGCGAGAAGTCCGGAGGGGAGTCGCAGGAGCTCGTCGCGTTCATCGTGGGAGCAGCGCTGCGTTACCAGCTCGGAGATGCGGGCGCTGCCCGGCCGCGCTACGCCCCCGTCTTCATGGACGAAGCGCTCATCAAGGCGGATGCCCACTTCACGAAGCGCGCGATCGGCGCATGGCGTGGACTCGGCTTCCAGCTCGTGATCGGCGCGCCGAACGACAAGTACAGTGCGATCGAGCCGCACGTCGACGTCGAGTACGACATCCTCAAGGACACCCGCGGGCGCTCCTGGGCGAAGGCGAAGGTGGGTCTGCCGGACGCGGCGATCTGAGCGCGGCGGTGCGGGGCAGGAGGGTCCGCCTGCCTACTCGCACTCGCCGAGGAAGCCGAGGTAGCACACGGCTTCGTGGGTGACAGCCGCCTCGTAGTCGTTGTTGGACACCTGCCGCGTCGCGATCTCCGGGGTGCGCGTGAGGTGCCCGAAGTCGCCGAGCGAGGCCACGACCGATCCCTCCGAGTCCTCGGCGCGCATACGGTCGATCTCGGCACGATGCTGTCCGCAGAGGGTAGCCGCGGCGGGGACCAGCTCGACCCCGGCGCAGGCTCCGGCGTACTGGGCCTCCATCGCGTTGATGCAGTCGGTCCAGTCCTGATCGACGGCGCACGGGCTCACACCGTCGTCGGCCACGAGGTAGAGGCCGGTCTCGTACTCCTCGCTGTGGAAGGTCTCGGGCTTCTCCGGCGAATCCACCTTCGTCCAGTGCCGGGCGGTGGTGAGGGCGACGACCACGACGATGAGGGCGATGAGCAGGAGTGCGCCGATCACCGACAGCGTCACCCAGAGCCCGACCCGGCTCTTCTTCTCCGGCCCGACGCCTGGCGTGACATGCGGTCCCGCGGCAGGCGGAGTGCCGCCATAGGCCGGGGGAGCGGCAGCGAAGGCGGCGGCGTGCACCAAGTCGTGGGTGCCGAGCGGCGCGGCCTGCGCTGTCACGGCCAGCCAGTACTCGTACCAGCTCAGGGTCGCCTGCGCGTCGGCGGCCACCTGCTGCGCCTCCGCATCCGTGAGGGGGAGGCCAAGGCCCGGCCGGGCACCGGGGTCCTGCAGCGAGGTGCGGAATTCGTCGAGAGACAGCGCCATGCTGGCGATGATGGCAGAAACCACGCTCGGCGGACAATCCGCTCGTGGATCGCGATGTCCCCGGCATCCGGAAGAATGTCGAGGTGATCGGTATGAGGAGCTTCTGGAATGCCCTGCCAACGGAGGGGCGCTGGCTGCTGTCGACGGTCGCGATCCAGACACTCGGACGCGGCATGACGCTCCCGTTCACGATCATCTACTTCCACGAGGTCCGTGGGTTCGACCTCGGGGTCTCCGGCGCTCTCATGAGCCTCATCGCGATCACCGGACTCGTGGTGACGGGCCCGGGAGGAACACTGATCGATCGGTTCGGTGCACGCCGGGTGCTGATCGTCGGGCTGCTGTCGATGATCGTGGGGTGCGCGCTTCTGGCATTCGCCACGCACCCTGTCGTCGCCGCGATCGCCGTCATGCTGATCGGCGTGAACTTCGGTGTGTCGTGGCCGGGCTTCAACGCGCTGATCGCGTCGGTGGTGGAGGGCGAGGTGCGCCAGCAGTACTTCGGCGTCAACTTCGCTCTCGTCAACCTCGGCATCGGGGTCGGCGGAGTGATCGGAGGCTTCTTCGTCGACGTCAGCGACCCCGCGACGTTCACCACGATCTTCCTCGTCGACGCCGCGAGCAGCCTCGTTCCCCTCGCCCTGCTCCTGGGCCCGCTCCGACGTGTGCGCACTCAGCATGAGGCCGAAGAAGACGCACCGCCTGCCGGTGGATATCGCGAGATCCTGCGTCGCCCCGCCGTGCTCTGGCTGACGCTGCTCACGTTCCTCTCGGTGTTCATCGGCTACGGGCAGATGGAGGCGGGCTTCCCTGCCTTCGCCCGACAGGTGTCGGAGGTCTCGACGCAGGTGGTCGGCATCTCGTTCGCCGTCAACACCGCGGTGATCGTGCTGCTGCAGTTCGCCGTCCTCAGACTCATCTCCGGCAAGCGTCGTACGCGGGTGATGCAGGTGATGGCACTCAGCTGGGCGCTGTCATGGGTGCTCCTTGGGGCGACCGGATTCCTGCCTGGCACCCTCGCCGCGGCGATCGGCGTGATCGCCTACATGGGTGTCTTCGCCTTCGGCGAGACGATGCTCCAGCCGACGGTTCCCGCGATCTACAACGATCTGGCTACCGATCGCACGCGCGGTCGGTACAACGCCATCAACTCGGCCGCGTTCCAGGGAGGGGCGATCCTCGGGCCGCTCGTCGCGGGTGTGATGCTCGGAGGAGGACTCGATGCCGGATTCATCGGCGTCATGATCGCGGGCAGTCTCGCCGTCGGAGTGCTGGCGATCGTCCTCGAGCGGGTCGTCTCCCCGACCGCCAACGGCGTCGCCGGCATCCATCGAACGGACGAGGCGGACCGGCTCCCGACCCAATAGGCTCCGAGCATGGCTCTGGAGTCCCTCTTCCTCCGACTGGATCGGATCGCCGGTGGGCGGCAGGCCGGCATCGCCATCAGCGAGACCGACCGCACGCATCCCAAGACGGTGCGTGCGTTCACCTGGATCATCTGGCTCCTCATCGTCGAGCTCGTCATCGGCGTCGGGGCCGTCGTCGTCGCGCTGGTGCTCGCGGTCGACGGCGAGTCGGTCTCGTTCGCCGTCTGGATGCGCACGCTCGTGGTGCTCGCGATGACGGCGACGCTGTTCTACTTCGCCTGGCGTGCACAGCGTGGCTGGCGGTGGGCGTATCAGCGCCTTCGTCCGTTCGCGCAGATCTTCCCCGTCATCACGCTCGTCATGGCGGCGATCCCCGGGCTCTACCCGCTCTGGATGGTGTCGGAGCAGATCGTCTTCAGCCTGATCATGATCGGCATCGCCGACTTCCTCACCAGCGACCACATGCGCAGCGCCTTCGCGGCGCCGCGCGCGGAAGCCGGGACCGAATAGCACGGGGGCAGGGTACAGCGCCACTCCCTTCCACGGATCCGTGCCACGGGGCATCCTCGAGCGCAGGCAGTCGAGGAAGGGCTCACGATGGCGAAACTCATCCGGGTTGTCCCCGGGCAGGATCCGGGGTTCCGGCGCGTGCGATCGGGATCGGGGTTCCGGTACGTCGATCCGGCAGGGAACACGGCGCCCGAGGCCGATCGCGAGCGGATCAACGACCTCGTCATCCCACCCGCATGGCGGGATGTGTGGATCGCCGCGGACCCGCTCGCTCACATTCAGGCGGTGGGCGTGGACGGCGCCGACCGCAAGCAGTACCTGTACCACCCCCTGTGGCGGGTGAGCCGAGATCGCAAGAAGTTCGTGCGCGCCCTCGATCTGGCCGCCGCGCTGCCGCGCGCGAGAGCGCAGGTGACCCGGGCGTTGGCCCAGCAGGGGCAGACGAAGGAGCGCGCCCTCGCCATCGCCTTCCGCCTTCTCGACGACGCAGCCCTCCGTATCGGGTCGGAGCGTTACCTGGTGCGACACGGCAGCCGCGGTCTCACGACACTGCGACGAAGAGATGTGCGTGTGGCGGGGAGTGATGTCGCATTGTCGTTCCCCGCCAAGAGCGGCCGCACGGCGTCGATCGAGATCACGGATGAATCCCTGGCCGATGCCCTGACCGACTTCGCCGCGGGCAAGTCGGGCGCTTTCCTGCTCGCGTACCGCCGAGGCCGGCGTCGCGTGCGTCTCACGCCCGCAGAGGTCAACGCCTATCTCCGGGAGGTCACGGGGGAGTCCTTCACGGCGAAGGACTTCCGCACGCTGCACGGCACGATCATCGCCGCGGACGCCCTCGCCCGGATCGGCGAGCTCGACAGCCGGAACCACCGGAGTCAGGCAGAGCGCCTTGCCGTGCAGGCGGCGGCGACGGCGCTCGGCAACACGACCGCGGTGGCACGAGCGAGCTACATCGATCCTCGGGTCTTCAGCCAATACGGACGCGGACGGACGCTCGACCTCTCCGTGACGCCTGAGAGCGCCATCAGGAGACTCCTCGGTGGTCCGGAGATCTCGAGGAAGGTCACCCGGCGATCCGGAGCCAGACGACGGCGATGAGCATCGGCACGAGGGGCGTGGCCACGGCTGCGATCACGGGCCACCACCGGGTACGCGTGTCGACGTGGCGTGCGCGACCGGCGAGCGTGTCGCCGTCACGCCGGTAGGTCCCCGGATCGAGAGGCGTCGCGGCCTCGTCGCGGTACAGCAGGGTTCGTCGCCCGACGCGATCGTGAAGCGCCGCGATCACGGTGAGGAAGCGCCGCAGTTCCTCCCCATCGGTCAGATCGACGGCGGGGAAGTAGACATACAACGTGCTGTCCACGATCTCCAGGTCGAGGTCGGCGCTCTCGTCGACGAGGATCGCCATGAGGTCGGGGGTGAGCACATAGAGCGCGTCCGTCTCGTATCCCGGCGGCACTGATACGTCGAACACGTCGCTGAAGTCCCCCTCGAGCCGGATGCGGGTTCGGCCGGTCGGACGCCGAGGGAGCACGCTGAGCGCCCCGCCACCGCGCCGCGACCGGAGCATGATCCTCGGAGCCTCGGACGGCAGCGGGATGCGGACAGCGCGCACGGTGTGCATCGTCGCGCCCTCTCCATCGCCGACCACGAAGGTGCGTTCGACGCTGTCGAAGGGGACGGCGCTGTGTCGGGCGTCCAGGTGGTCCTGCGCGGTGCGGTCGCCGCGATCGACCTGCTCGTCGATGGAGCCGCCCCACGGGTGGTCGCCGATGTCAGCGCGATACCGCCAGCCCAAAGCCGCGGCGATCTCGGCGAGGGCGGTGCGCCGTCGACGATGCCGACTGATGGACATCGTCGACCACGCGACGAGTGCGGCGCCGAGCAGCATCGTCGCGACCTGGGCGTACACGAGCGTCGTCCCGGACAGCGCGAATCCGACCGGCAGGAGATAGAAAGCCAGGGCTCCGGCGATGACGAGCGTTGCGACCGACGACGCGACCAGTGTCAGGCTGCCCCATCCGCGAGCCGTCGCGAGTGGGGCGGCCCGACCGGCCGAGAAGGGTGCCACGTCAGGGCTTGTACACGATGGCGATGTTCAGCTGTCCGCCCTCGCGCGCCCAGGCGAGCCACCGGGGCTCGCCCGGACCGGTGAGCCGCTGGATCGGCACGACGTGGATGCCCTGATCGAGGCGGCTGAGCTCGCGGAACTCGGGCTTCTTGGAGATCCAGATGGTGCCGCCGCCGTCCCACGGCTCCAGGCAGGTGTACACGTATCCGTGTGCACGCAGATTGACGCGGTCGACGAGCGCCTCGGCCTGCTGCTTCAGCTCGTCGAGGACCTCGGTCGGGATGGCCCCTTCGAGCGTGAAGGCGGCGACGTCGTAGACGTTCCCCTCGCCGAAGTCCCTTGTGGCGAGCAGCGCCAGCTCGGTGACGCCCTTGTCGGCGGTGCGGGTCCACAGGGCATGCGAGTTCTTGGCGCGCTTGTTCATCAGGAACCCGCCGAAATTCAGCTTCTGGTACGAGAAGTCGTCGAGCTTGGCCGCGATCTCTGCACGTGTCGTCATGGGGATTCTCTCCTCTTCCGGGAGGTCGGGTGGCCTCTCCGTCGAGAGAGCCTAGGTGTGCGCTGGGCGGGCCCGTCGGAGTCCGAACGAGCCCGAACGCACGGCGCCGACCCCGCCGACCGCGTGTCCTAGGCTCGACTCATGCCCGTGCCCCGCACCCTCGACGAGCTCTGCCTGGGCCTCGGGCGGATGCGTGTGGACGCGGGCTCGCCGTCGTATGCCGAGATCGCCCGTCGGATCGGCGGGGTGCGTCACGGTGCCGAACCGCCGAAGGTGACCGTCTACGACTGCTTCCGTCCGGGACGGCGACGCGTGGACCATCGTCTGGTGGGCGATATCGTCCGCGTGCTCGGGGGCGATGACGAGGAGGCTGCGCGGTGGCGGGAGACCGCGCGGCTTCTCAACGGTGCGCGATCGGGGGTGCACGTCGAGGTGGCACTCGGAATCCGGGATCCCGCGGGCGCGGAGATCGGACGCGAAGAGCTGCTGACCGCTCTTCCCGATGCCGACGTGCTGGTTCTCACCGGTCTGCCGGGGGCGGGGAAGACCACTCTCGCCTCGGCGCTGGCCGGCCGTTCGCCGGTGCTCACCGTGCACTTGCGCGAATCCGACACCGAACGCCCTCCGGCGGATCCGATCGACGTCCTGCGGCGGATGCTGGGGGCTCTCGGAGTCCGCTCCCTTCCCTACGAGCTGCCGCGTCTTCGTGAGCAGCTGCGGATCAGCGCGCGCGAGTTGACGGTCGTCATCGAGGACGCGGGTGACCCGGTGCGGTTGGCTGCGCTGCTGGTTCCCGGTGTGCGGTTCATCGTGACGGCGCGCGTCGACCTCGGGGGCCTCGAGGAGCGTCTGTCCCCGACGGCTCTGCGCGTGGAGAGGGTCGTCGTCCCGCCGATGTCGCACGCAGAAGCCGAGCGCCTGCTCGATCACCTCCTCTCCCTCGACGGGGCTTCCTCGACCGTGATCAGAGGGAGCAATGAGCGTGCGGCGGCGTTGCGGCGCATCGTCACCGTGGCGGGTGGCCTGCCGCTCGATCTGGTGATGCTCGCCGGGATCATCCGTGAACACGAGGGGTGGTCGTTCGCGGACCTGGCATCGCGGTTCGAGCATGAGCCACGCGACGTGCGCATCCGACCTGTTCTGGAGGCGGCGACACGATCCCTGCCGACGGGCGAAGCCGATCTCCTCGCGAACGCCGCGCTGCTCGACCGAGAGGTGGAGGAAGGTGTGCTCATCGCAGCCGGAGGCCCCGCCGCCGCACGCGATCTGCACCGTCTGCATGCCCGGCACCTCGTGGAGCTGCGCCAGGGACGGGTGCGGATGCACGACACGGTGTTCTCCTTCGCCGCAGAGCGGTCGCGCTCCCTCCGCCCGTCATCCGTCCGCAGGGACTTCGTCCGCGACTCCGCGTCCGCCGTGCTGGTCCGGATGGAAGAGGATCCCGACTTCGCCGCGCGTGAGGTGGGGACCGTGCTCGCGGTGGCGTCGGCGGCTCGCGAGCACGGTCTCGATTCCGAAGTGGAACGGCTGGCGATCACATCGCACCCGGTGCTGTCCCGCTGGTCGCTCTGGAGCGAATCGCTGCAGCTGCACGATCTGGCAGCCCGCGGAGACGGCCTCGACCTGGTGCCCGACATCGCTCTCGGCGTGGCGCACTGCGCGGAGAAGCTCGGGCGGCTGGACGAAGCGCTCATCATCCTGCACCGCGTGCGTCGTATCGCTTCGGGCGCGGCTCTCGCCCGCACCTGGAACCAGATCGGCAACGTGCAGCGCTGGATGAGTCACCTCGAGCAGGCGCTGGTCTCCTATGAACGGGCGATCGCACACGCGCGCGACGCGGGGGACAGGGTCGTCGAAGGGCGGGCAACCGGCAACCATGCGGACACCCTTCGCATCCTCGCCCGCTACCGGGAGGCGCTGCAGGGCTACACCGCTGCGCTGAGCATGGCGAAGGCGGAGAGGGACGAGCTGAACGTGGCTGTCGTGCGCGGCAATCGCCCGCTGCTGTTCCTCGCGATCGGACACCTCGATGCTGCGGACGAGGAACTGCAGGAGCTGATAGACGAATCGAACGGTGAACCGCTGCCGTTCGTCCGCCGGACGCGTGCGCTCATCGCGGAAGCACGGGGTGACGACCTGCGGGCCCGTGGACTGTGCGCCGACGCGATGGGCGCCCTGCAGTCCGCAGGAGAGTTCGCGACATCGGCCGATCTCGAACTCCTCGGCGCCCGGATCGACGGGCGGAACGGCCAGTCCGATCGCGCGCGGACGACGGCGCAGCGGATCCTCCGGGAGGCGGAGCGCGCGGGGTCGCCCTTGATCGCCACCGAGGCTGCGAATTCGCTCGCCGAGATCCTGGTCCTCGCTGCGGCGAGCGACTCCGCGTCCCCGCATCTCCTCGCCGAGGCCGAGCGGCACGCAGAAGAGGCGCGGAGCGTCGCGGAGGCGACCGGAGACCGCGCCGAAGTCGCACGCAGCGACGCGATCCTGTCGCGCATCGCGTTCGCACGTCACGACGACGACGCAGCAGCGGCCCGGTCGCACGCGTCCGCACAGGTGTACTCGGCGATCGGACACCGGCTCCGACCGACGTGAGCGTGAGGACGATCCGTCGGGCATCCGGGTGACAGGATGGATGCATGGACACAGCCAACCTCACCCGCGAGGAGACGGCCGCGCGATCCGCCGCCGTCACCGTGCATCGCATCCGCGTCGAGCTCGACCTGACCGGTGCGCCGGAGCGCGCCCGTACCGGGTTCCCGACGGTGACGACCCTCGAGTTCGATGCGACGGGGGAGAGCACTTGGCTCGACTTCATCGGCGAAGAGGTCCGGAGTGTCTCGGTGAACGGCGTCGATCAGGAGGTCGTCTACGACGGCGCGCGCATCTCGCTCTCCGGTCTCGCGGCCGCCAACGTCGTGCGGGTCGAGGCGGTCGCGGCGTACAGCCGATCCGGTGAGGGACTGCACCGTTTCCATGACCCTGTGGACGACGAGACCTATCTCTACACGCAGTACGAGCCGGCGGACGCGCGCAGGGTGATGGCATGCTTCGAGCAGCCGGACATGAAGGCCGAGTACACGTTCGTCGTGGACGCCCCCACCGGGTGGCAGGTGCTCTCGAATCAGTCGCCTGCGCACACCGACCTGGGTGTCGGCGTGCAGCGTGTGGAGTTCGCCCCGACTCTGCCGATCTCGAGCTACATCACAGCGGTCGCTGCCGGTCCGTACTCGCGCGTCGACGGCGAGTGGCGGCGCGATGAGCAGCACATCGCCCTCGGCGTGCTCGTCCGGCGTTCGCTCGCCTCGCACCTCGACGCGGACGAGATCCTCGAGGTCACCAGGCAAGGGCTGGACTTCTTCACGGAGGCGTTCGCCTACCCATACCCGTGGGGTAAGTACGACCAGATCTTCGTGCCGGAGTACAACCTGGGCGCGATGGAGAATCCGGGTCTCGTGACCTTCACGGAGGCGTATCTCTCCCGCGGGGCGGCCACGGATGCACAGCGCGCTGCGCGGGCGAACACGATCCTGCACGAGATGGCGCACATGTGGTTCGGAGACCTGGTCACCATGACCTGGTGGGACGACCTCTGGCTGAAGGAGTCGTTCGCCGACTACATGGGCGCGCACGCGTCGGCGGTGGCGACGCGCTACCAGGACGCCTGGGTGACGTTCGCCGCGCGACGGAAGGCCTGGGCCTATCAGCAGGATCAGCTGCCCACGACCCACCCGATCGTCGCGGACATCACCGATCTCGAGGCGGCGAAGCTGAACTTCGACGGGATCACCTACGCCAAGGGTGCGGCTGTTCTGAAGCAGCTCGTGGCATTCGTCGGCGATGACGCGTTCTTCGAGGGCGCCCGCCGGTACTTCGCCGCCAACGCGTTCGGCAACACGACGCTGAACGACTTCCTGGTGCAGCTGAGCGCGGTCTCGGGCCGCGACATGAGCGACTGGTCGGCGGCATGGCTGCAGACCTCCGGAGTGTCGACGCTGTCGACGGAGACGGACGAGGAGGGACGCTCCGTCCTGGTGCAGACGGACCCGAGGCCCCACCGGCTCCGCATCGGCATGTACGAACGTCTCGACGGTCGTGTGCTCCGTCGCGAGCAGCAGGAGCTCGACGTGATCGGTGAGCGCACCGGGATCGAGCTGCCCGACGCCGATCTGGTGCTGCTCAACGACGACGACCTCACTTATGTGAAGGCGCGTCTGGACGCACGCTCCCTCCGCACGGTCGAGGAGTCCCTGTCCGCGATCGATGATCCGCTGGCACGTGCCCTCGTGTGGTCCTCGCTGTGGAACGCGACCCGCGACGGCGAGCTCGACGCGCTGCGCTACCTCCGAATCGTGCGCAGCCATGCGGCGGAGGAGTCCAACATCGGGCTGTTGACGGGCGTGCTGCCGAACGCGATCTACACGATCCGTCACTTCGTGCCGGACGCGAGTCGCGACGAGGAGCAGCGCCGCTGGACCGACACGGTGTGGAGCGCACTGGAGGCCGCCGATGCCGGCAGCGACGCGCAGCTCTCCTGGGCCCGAGCGTTCGCGACCGCGTCCGCTTTCGACGATCGTCGTCACGAAGAGGTGCGCGCGCTGCTGGAGGGGAATGTCCCGGAGGGGCTCGTGATCGACCCCGACCTGCGCTGGCAGCTCCTCACCGCGCTCGTGACCGTGGGGCAGGCTGATGACGAAGACGTGACGGCGGAGCAGGAGCGGGACGACACCGGCGACGGACGCACGGCTGCACGGCGCGCCCGTGCCTCACGGCCCGACGCGGATGTGCGGCGCGACGCATGGGACTCCGCGTGGAACGACCTCTCGCTCAGCAATGATCATCTCGATGCGGTGATCGGCGGCTTCCGTGCGGGGGGACGCCGTGATCTCATCTCCGAGTTCGACGACGAGTATTTCGTGCGGATCGGCCGAGCCTGGTCAGAGCGCAGCATCGAGATCGCGCGGCGCCTGGTCATCGGGCTCTTCCCCGCGTCGGAGTCGGTGGAGCCGGTGGATGCGTGGCTGGCCGCGAATCCGGCAGCGCCTGCCGCCCTCCGGCGGCTCGTGATGGAGCAGCGGGACCATCTCGCGCGCGATCTCCGTGTGCGTGCAGCTTCGGTCAGCTGATCAGTTCGGCGGCCGTCTGCTGACCGAGCGCGCGCAGATCCGCGCGATCATCGCTCGAGTGGCAGAGGATCGCGGCCATGGCCGCAGCCCAGGCTCGTGCCCTGACCCAGGTCGCGTCGTCGTACCTTCCGCCGGTGGCTCGGCGGAAGACATGTCGACCTTCGGCGTCGAAGGCGAGCCACCCTGCTGCGAGGTCGTAGGCGGGGTCGCCGGAGGTCACGTCGCCGAAGTCGATCACGGCGGACAGCCTGTCGCCGTCGATCAGGATGTTTCCGGGATGCAGGTCGCCGTGGATCCAGACCGGCTCCGTGGCGGGCTCGGCCTCGAGTCCCGCTGACCAGAGTTCTCCGAGAGGCGTGGCGATCGCTGCGGTCAGTTCGGCGAGTCGATCTCTGATGCTCTGGTCGCGTGCCACCAGCGGGACGCCGCGCACAGGGTTCACGGGTGCGTCGGCGGGCGCTTCGCGGTGGAGCAGGAGGAGGGCTGTCGCGAGTTGGGAGGCCCACGAGGTGTTGTCGCGGCGGGGGAGCCCGAGCGCCTGCCTCCCCGGCAGCCAGGGCACGATCGACCAGGGCCAGGGGAACTCCGGCGTCGGGGCGCCTGCGAACACCGGTAGAGGCGTGTGGATGTTCACGGCTGCGAGATGCATCGCGAAGAGGGGGAGTGCGTGCTGCTCGTGACGGATGAGCGGCGCTGCCCTGAGCCGGCGGGGCATGCGCACGGCGAGGTCCGATCCGAGACGCCAGGTGACGTTGTCCCAGCCCTCCGCGAAGCGCGTCAGCGGGAGGTCGCCGAGCTCGGGAGCCACCGTCCGAACGAGCCGTCTCACGCCGTGCTCGTCCAGGGTGAGCTCCGCGGCGGGGGAGCCGACCATGTTTCAGAGGTCGAGGGAGTCGCCGGGTTCCAGCACGAAGAACTCGCCGCCGCCCTGTTCGGTCGCCCACTGGAGCCGCTGACGATGCATGTTCTTGCCGATCACGGAAAGCGTCATGTCGTGGGTTCCGAACGCCCGGCGCGGCGCGACAGCCAGCACATAGTCCATGGCCTCGCCGATCTTCAGCCAGGGTGCGCCGAGGGGAGCGGCGAGGGTGCCGACGGAGACGCCCTCAGGGACCGCGTACGAGTCGCCGGGGTAGTAGAGCTCGTCGTTGATCAGCACGCCGACGTTCTCGACCGTCGGAAGCGAGGAGTGGATGACCTCGTGGGTGCCGCCGAAGAACCGCAGTGTGAAGCTGCCGACCTCCACCGAGTCCCCGGGGTTGACGACCGTGATGTCGTAGCCCTCGGCGGCGCGGGCGACACCGGCCGGCGCGAAGATCGGCGTCCCCGGTGCGTCGCGCAGGAGGCGGTCGAAGTGCTCGGATGTCCAGTGGTCCGGGTGCTCGTGGGTGATCATGATGGCCACCAGATCGGTGAGGTCGTTCAGCGGAGCGGTGAACGACCCGGGATCGACCAGGAGGGTCTCATCGTTCGCATCGATACGGAGGGCGGCATGTTCGAACTTGGTGACGCGCATGGGAAGAGTCAACTCCTTCGGAACGCGCACGGCAAACGGATCCGGTGCGCCACGCCCGGGATTCGTGACGGGGAGGCGTCGATTTGGCGCAGTGAGAATCGCCGTGGCATACTTGAACGGTTGT
Organism: Microbacterium sp. H6; assembly: GCF_003314775.1. NCBI lineage: Bacteria > Bacillati > Actinomycetota > Actinomycetes > Micrococcales > Microbacteriaceae > Microbacterium > Microbacterium sp. H6. Next base: position 38,125 of record NZ_QOAY01000306.1, read on the forward strand.
CGCGGAACGGAAACACTCCGCCAGACGGCCCCATCGTATAGCGGCCTAGTACGCTGCCCTCTCACGGCGGTAACGCGGGTTCGAATCCCGCTGGGGTCACACAACAGAGAAAGCCTCCGGTTCGCCGGAGGCTTTCTCATTTCCCAGGGTGGTCGTCGCTCATACAGCAGGCCTCAACGACAGCGACCGGAATAAACGGTTGCTCAGGGGCAGGATCATCAGCGCCATCATGGCTCCTCCGAAGAGTGCGAACGGCACCCAGAGCGCCGTCGACGACGCGAGAGCACCGAATCCGGCCATCGCCAGCGGCATCAGACAGTCGTCGCCGAGGCGCGTGAGCGAACTCATCCGGCCGAGGTAGGCGGTGTCGACGGTGGCCGAGAACGTCGCGCTCAACAGCACCGATGCGTAACCAGCCGTCGCGCCGATGACGAAGGCCGCCACAGCGACGCTCCACGCCGGCCCTATTCCGAGCGCGATGATCCCGGCGCCCTGAAGCACCAGCGCCCGGAACCCGCCGCGGGCCTCGTGGCTCGGACGCCACTTCGCGACGGAGATCGCGCCGAGCGCTGCACCGAGCCCGAGCAGCGCTTCGAAGAGTCCGACGGCCTGCGCGCCCCACCCCTCCGCATGGGCGCGGAGGGCGAGTCCGATTCCGATCGCTGGGCCGACCGCCAGATTGAGCCCGGAGAGGGCGATCACGAGCGTGCGGGTCGTGGGATTATCGGCGAGGTGCGCGAACCCGCGTGCGATCCCGCGCAGTGCCGACTCCTTCTCCGCTCTGGCGAGGCGGAAGCGCGGGCGGAGCCAGATCGCGATGAAGGCGACGACCAGTGTGAAGGTCAGGGCGTTCACGGACGCGCTTCCCGCAAGGCCGGCATGGGCCACGATGAATCCGCCTATCGCCGCCCCTCCCATGGTCCCCAGCCGCGAGGCCGTCTGAGCTGCTGCGCCGTAGGAGGGAAGGTCGGCGGCTCGCACGAGCTGACGGGCGATCGTCCCGGCGGACGGCTCGTAGAACGCGTCGCACACCCCGAACGCGATCGCCGCGAACAGCAGAACCGAGACGGTGGGCGGGGTGGCGAGCACCCACAGCGCCACGGCGACGAGCACGCCCACGCGCAGCACGTTGAACACGAGCATGATGCGGCGCGGGTCCGCGCGGTCGGCGATCACCCCTCCGAACAGCAGGATCACGGCACGCGGCACGGTACCGGCAGCGACGATCAGACCGGCGACAGCGGGGGAGGCCACCTGGACGGCCGTCCAGGCGAGCGCGATGGTCCACAGCGCATCGCCGGCATCCGACAGCGCCTTCACTCCGATCCAGGCGTGCACGAGACGATCGCGACGGAAAGGGGGAGGGGCGACGATCTCCTCCGGGTCGCTGACGGCGGACATCAGGGCTCCGTCGGGAACGCGTGCGCGAACACGAAGACTGGAGCACGGCGTCGGCCGTCGTCGAGATCGATGCCGTCCTGCCACTCCCTGATCGTCTCGAGGAGCCGCGCGGAGAGATCCCGTAGCTCGTCGGGTGAGGCCCACGCCGTGGTCTCCGTGTTGGATCCGTCGTACTCGGCGTATGCGGGGTCATGACGATGGCGATGCCAGCGCTGGAGCCGGTCGATCTGCATACGGATACCCTGACGCTGCGCCTCACGGGCGAGGAGGGCATCGGCGGGCGAGTCCGCGTAATCGTCTGTCGACCAGGTGAGACCCCGACGTGCCACTCTCCACCAGCTCGTGCGCTTGTCTCCGTCGGGATCAGGGGCGCGTTCGACGACGCCGGAGCGCTCCAGCATGCGAAGGTGATGGCTGATGCTGCCGACCTGACTGTCCAGCGCGCGGGCGATCGCCGTGACCTGTGCCGTTCCGTACAGGAGCAGATAGTCGTAGATGCGGCGGCGCAGCGGATGGTGCACAGCGGTGATAACGGAGATGTCTTCCACGGAAGACGACGCTAGGCTCACGGCGTCAAACGCACAAGGGTTCTTGTATACCGCGGAAAATCAAGGAACAGGCCGGTTCCTCACGTCAGGAGAACCGGCCCATTCCACGTCGGGCGATCAGTTGCCTTCGGCGGCCTCGGGCTGGGACGGGACCTGCTGGTCGCGACGACGCCGGCGCCGCCGGGCGCGGCGGATGAGCCAGACGAGCAGCACGACGGCGCCCGCGATCGCGAGCCAGGGGAGGAGGAAGCCGACCGCGATCACCAGAGCATTCAGCGACACGACGAGTCCGTTCCATCCCGCCATCAGACCGTCCCCGAAACCCGCAGGGTCGGCAGTCGTCGGTGCGGTCGCCTTCGTCAGCTGCACCTGCAGCGACGACATGGCGACCTGGTCGTCGAGCGCGGCGAGTTGCTGTTCGTACGATTCGAGCTGCGCCTGACGGTCGGTGAGCGCCACCTCGGCCTCGATCAGCTCGGAGACGCTGCCCGACTGCGCCATCAGGTGCGTGAGCCGCTCGACGGACGCCTTGGTGGAGTCGACCCTGGCCTGCAGGTCGATCGTGACGGAGGTCACATCCTGCTTCGAGGTGGAAGAGGAGAGTACTTCGCCGGTGTCGTCGAGTGCGGCGATCGCCTTCGGGAGGTCGGCGGATGGCACTCGGATGCTGATCCAGCCGTATGCCGAGTCTGCGGGATCTGGAACGGGCTCGGACGAGCCGTCGACGGCGACCGACTTCCCGATCTCGGTGCTCTCGACGTAGCCGCCGTGCTCCTCGGCAAGAGCGGCGATCTCAGCTGCTGCTTCGGAGATGTCCTTCACCTGAACGGTCGCCTGCGCCGTGGCGATGATCTCGCGACCGCTGTCGTTCGCCGCAACGCCGGGAAGCGCACCCGCGCTCGCGTCCGGGCTCAGAGCGCCGTCCGGTGCCGACTCGGCGGTCAGACCCGTGATCCGCTCGGGACCCGACGGTGCAGCATCCGTGGCGGAGTCTTCGGACATGCTGACGCCGTCGGCGGTGACGGAGCTCGCCCCGCCGACCGCGCTGAGGATGGGCGGGGTCACGAGAACTCCGACAGCGAAGGCTGCAGCGATACCGCCTGCCGTGAGCCAGCCGCGTCGCCGCGACCGCGTCTCTTTCGCGGTGCGCGGTGCCCGCGCCCGCTCTGCGGCGATCTCTGTGAACACGGCGTCTTCGATGCGGGCGATGGTCTCGTCCGAGAGCTCTGGCAGGTCGCCGCTGGTGGTCTGGTCGTTCATGCGTCCCTCGCTTCGGTCACGGCGCCTCGCAGCTGCGTGCGCACTCGTGAGAGACGGTTCCGGACGACGGCGTGCGTCACCCCGAGCTCATCCGCAGCGACCTGGTAGGCGTATCCCTCCGTGGCGCACAGACGGAAGACCTCACGATCCAACTCGCTGAGCGTGCCCACCTCGCGGGTGATCCGCGCCGCGAGCTCCGCGGTGATGACCTGTTCCTCGACGCTCACCGTGTCCGCCAGCAGTGTCTCGTCGACGGCCTCGGCGGTGTGCGCCTGGTCTCGCCGACGCTGCCGGAGCCGATTCGCCGCCTGGAACCGGCAGATCGTGGCGAGCCACGGAAGGATCGACTCGCCCCGGAGTTCGAGGTCGGGCAGCTTCCGCCAGGCGACGACGAACGTCTCCTGTGTCACGTCCTCGGCATCCGCCGACGAGGCGAGGATTCCCTGAGCGATCCAGTACACGGGTCGCACGTGAGCGCGGTACAGCTCGCGGAAGGCGCTCTCGTCGCCGCCCGCGGCCTGCGCCGCCCATCTCTGATCATCTGTGTGCAGGGGCATCCTGGTTCCGTTCGGTGTCTCTCACGAGGAGAGTGTCGATCGCCGCCCCATCGTCTCAGATCGGTGGTCCATGCCGAGCGGGCGGATGAGATTCGAATGCAATCCGTTCCCGCTCGCCCCGTGCCTCGGGTAGCATTGCCCGGGCGAGAGGGAGTATCCCGCAAACACGCGTCCGTCATCACGAGCACCGTCATCGTTGCTCCGGGCGCGCGACGCACATCCGTGCGGGGGAGAGACTTTCGACTCCTTCCCGACCCCTCCGCGAAAGGTCCAGTGCGCCCTTGGAAATCCCCGTCTGGTTCGAGATCACCTCGATGGTCGTCCTCACGATCATCCTGATCGGTGACCTGCTGCTCATCCGGCTGCGGCCGCACATCCCGTCGACGAAGGAATCCACCCTCTGGGTCGTGTTCTACGTCGGCCTCGCGCTGCTGTTCGCGGTGCTCCTCGGCAACGTCGGCGGCTGGCAGAACGCGGGCGATTTCATCACCGGGTGGGCGCTGGAGTACAGCCTCTCGATCGACAACCTGTTCGTGTTCGTGCTGATCATGGCGCAGTTCGCCGTACCGCGGCGCCTGCAGCAGCAGGTGCTCATGATCGGCATCATCATCGCGTTGGTGCTGCGCGGGCTCTTCATCCTGGCCGGTGTCGCGATCGTCGAGAACTTCTCGCCGATCTTCTACATCTTCGGCGCGTTCCTCATCTGGACCGCGATCCGTCAGGCGATGCCGGAGGGTGACCACGAGGGAGAGGTGCAGCGCGAGAACTTCATCGTCCGTCTGCTGCGTCGTCGAGTCGACATCAGCGAGACCTATGACGGCTCGAAGATCCGCACGACGGTCGACGGCAAGCGGATGTGGACGCCCATGGTGATCGTCTTCATCACGATCGGTGTGACCGACCTGATCTTCGCGATCGACTCGATCCCCGCGATCTTCGAGATCACGACGAACGGCTTCCTCGTCTTCGCGGCGAACATCTTCGCGCTCATGGGTCTGCGTCAGCTGTACTTCCTGCTCGGCGATCTGCTCGATCGCCTGCGCTACCTCCACTACGGCATCGCCGTCATCCTCGGCTTCATCGGCGTGAAGCTGATCCTGCACGCCCTGCATGTCAACGAGCTGCCGTTCATCAACGGCGGGGAGCACGTGGAATGGGTCCCCGACATCAGCAACATGGTCTCGCTCGGCGTGATCCTGGCGTCGATGACCATCGCCACGGTCGCGAGCCTCATCGCCTCCGCGCGTGAGAAGCGGGCGGCGCGGACCACGACCCCCGTCGAATGACGCGGCACGGTATCGCGCGACACATCGCGAGCAGACGTAGGGTGAGCAGATGCACACGCCGCGCCCCATCGTCCCCGCCGCTGGGCAGGAATCCGTCTGGGACTACCCGAGGCCACCGCGTGTCGAGGCAGTCGTGGAGCGCATCACGATCCGGCTCAGCGGCCAGCTGATCGCCGACACGGTGGACGCCGTCCGCGTGCTGGAGACGAGTCATCCTCCGGTCTACTATCTTCCGATCGCGGACTTCGTCCCCTGTGCTCTCGTCGCCGCCGCCGGCTCGTCGTTCTGCGAGTTCAAGGGCTCCGCACGATACTTCGATGTGCGCGCCGGCGACACAGTGCGCCCAGGAGCCGCCTGGACCTACCCGCAACCGGCTCGCGGGTTCGAGATCCTGTCCGATCGGGTCGCCGTGTACGCGGGGCAGATGGATGAGTGCACCGTCGGCGACGAGGTCGCTTCTCCGCAGCCGGGCGGGTTCTACGGCGGCTGGGTCACCTCGTGGGTCGTCGGCCCCTTCAAGGGCGTTCCCGGCTCGCGGGGTTGGTGAGGCTCGGTCGGGATCGGTCAGAACTGGTGGAGGTTCGCCTGCAGGCCGCCCTCCGCGTACTCGCGCCGGAGGATGCCGCGTCGACGCAGGACGGGGACGAGCTCGTCGAGCGTGCGGTGGAGGGTCACCGGATGGAAGTCGCCCCAGAGCAGCACGCCGTCGTTGCCCCATTCGCCGAGCTCCTCGATCAGATCGGCGAACTCGTGCGCGGTCCCGACGAACCCCGTACGGTCCGTGATCCTGCCGGTGCGGGCGAGGGCTGTGAGGTGAGCGCGCAACGGGGCATCCTGGTCGCGATCGCCGACCAGACGCTGGATGCTCCCACGGGAGACGTGCGCTCCGAAGATGGAGATGTCGAGTGGCTCGTCGAGGTCGAGGGAGGTCAGATCGGTCTCGAGGTCGCTCGACTGCTTGCGCGCGATCTGGACGAGGGCGGAATCGTCGGGCTGCGCCGACGCCGCGACGATCCGATCGGCCTCCTCGCTCGACGACGTGATCACGGGCTGGATGGCGAAGAGGATCTTGATGTCCTCAGGTCGCCTTCCCTTCGCGAGCGCGGCATCGTGCACCTTGGCGCGATACTCTCGCACGGATTTCTCGTGCAACGGAGCGAGCGCGAGCTGCACATCGGAGTTGGCGCCTGCGAAGCCGAGCCCGCGGCCGGAACCGCCGGGTGAGACGATCGCGGGATCCCCGTCGGTGAAGGGCACGGCGTTCAGCGGCCCGTCGAAGGCGAAGTACTCGCCGCGATGCTCGGTGGCCCGCAGCCGGCTGCCGTCCGCGAAGACACCGGTCTCACGGTCGGCGATCAAGGCGCCGTCATCCCAGCTGCGCCACAGGGCGCGGATACCGGAGAGCCATTCCTCTGCCCGGTCGTATGCCTCGTCGTGACCGAGCTGCGCCGCGTCGGAGAAGTGCCGTGCGCTGCCCGTGTCGGTGACGACGTTGAGGCCCAGCCGGTGTCCGCTCAGGTGCTGCAGCGTCGCGAACTGCCGCGCCGCGGTGTACGGGAGGTAGGCCGCCGGGTTGACGGTGGGCACCACGCCGAGGTGCCTGGTGGCCTGGAAGAGGTAGGGCGCGAGGAGAAGAGGGTCGTGTTTGGGGCCGCCGAACGCATGCCGCACGCGCAGGTCGATCGTCGAGGGCGATCCCAGCGACGGCGCATCCTCGATGATGACGAGATCGAACCCCGCCTGTTCGAGCGTGCGTGCGGCGTGCTGATAGACGTCGGGGCGCGTCCAGTCGTAGTCCCAATCGAGCGCGGGGTAGCCCCACCCCTGCGGCCCGAAGCCGCGCGCGAGGAACCAGCCGAAGTGCTGTGGGCGGCTCATGCCACCGTCTCCCGCACGTGCTGCAGCACGTGGGACAGGTCGGAGATGAGATCGTCCACGTCCTCGATGCCGATCGAGAGTCGCAGAGTTCCCGGACGGACGCCGAGGACCTCGCGCTCCTCTTCGGTCCGCTGGGCATGACTCGTCGTTCCTGGGTGCAGCACCAGAGAGCGCACGTCGCCGATGTGGGTCATGTGCGTGAAGACCTGCACGTGCTCGACGAATCTTCGAGCCGCCGGAAGCCCTCCTCGCAACGTGAACGTGAAGATCGAGCCGGAGCCACCATCGAGATACCGTCGCCCGAGTTCGTGATCCGGGTGGGAGGGGAGCCCGACGTAGTCCACGCTCTCGACTTCGGCGTGCTGCTCCAGCCACTGCGCGATCTGCAGTGCATTCCGTGACTGCCTCTCCACACGCAGCCCCAGGGTCTCCACGCCCTGCCCGATCAGGAAGGCGTTGAGAGGCGAGGGGGAAGCGCCGAATCGCGGGGCCACGGACTCTCGCGCGTACCCGATCCGTGCGCGTCCGCCGTGGCGGGCGAAGACGCTGGGCGTGTCACCACGACCGGGAAGGACCAGGTGGGGTGCATTGTGGCCGGCGAGGTCTGCGTCGAAACGGCCGTCGTCGACGATCACACCGCCGAGGACGGATCCGTGCCCGGCGAGGAACTTCGAAGCGGAGTGCACCACGATGGCCGCACCATGCTCGATCGGACGCAGCAGCGCCGGCGTCGCCAGCGTGTTGTCGACGATCAGCGGGATCGCGTGCTCGTCGCCGATGTCGCTGACGCCGCGCACATCGAGAACGTCGTTGCGGGCGTTCGCGAGCGACTCCGCGAACAGTGCCCGCGTGTTCGGGCGGATCGCGGCACGCCAGGCCTCCGGGTCGGAGATGTCGTCGATGAACGTGGTCTCGATGTCGAGTCGGGCCAGGTTGTCGAGGAAGAGACCCCTCGTCCCTTCGTAGATGTGCGTGGAGGAGACGATGTGATCGCCGGCACCCGCGACGGTGAGCAGAGCCGTCGCCACGGCGGCCTGCCCGCTCGCGACCAGAACCGCGTCCGCCCCCGACTCGAGAGCGGCGAGCTGGCGCTCCACCGCGCGCACCGTGGGGTTCCCCGTTCGGGTGTACCCGAATCCGGTACCGGTGCTGAAATGATCCGCCGCGTGGTCGAAGTCGTCGAACTCGAAGCCCGCAGTGAGGTAGATCGGCGTGGCCCGAGAGGCGGCCGTCTCTCTGCTTCTCGCCGCATGGACCGCGCGGGTGGCGAAGCGGGCGGTGTCGACGGTCATGCGGTGCCTCTCGGTCGGTCGATGCGCAGCTGGTGCGGGTGTCCTCAGAGTGTCATGACGGGTCGGGGCATGTCGGAGCGGTGGTAATCTGACGTCATGCGGACCGTGCTCCTTCTTCTTAGGCGCCGCGACGAGACCTCGTTCTGAGCCCCTCCTCGTCGCGGAGTCCATCGTGGGCCGAACCGCCAGCCACAGGAGACACGCCATGACCACCACCGCCGGTGCGGATTCCGCACGCCCCAGGACACTCGCCGAGAAGGTCTGGGACGACCACCTCGTCGTGAAGGGCGAGGACGGGGAGCCCGACCTCATCTACATCGACCTCCACCTCGTGCACGAGGTCACCAGCCCGCAGGCGTTCGACGGCCTGCGCAGCGAGGGGCGTCCACTGCGGCGCCTCGACCTGACGATCGCGACCGAGGACCACAACACCCCGACGTGGGAGATCGACAAGCCGATCGCCGACCTGACCAGCCGGACGCAGATCGAGACGCTCCGACGCAACGCTGCCGAGTTCGGTGTGCGTCTGCACTCGCTCGGCGATGCGGAGCAGGGGATCGTGCACGTCGTCGGTCCTCAGCTCGGATTGACGATGCCCGGGATCACCGTGGTCTGCGGTGACTCGCACACGTCCACCCACGGCGCGTTCGGTGCGATGGCGTTGGGCATCGGCACCAGCGAGGTCGAGCACGTCATGGCGACCCAGACGCTTCCGCTCAAGCCCTTCAAGACGATGGCCATCAACGTCGAGGGCACTCTGCGTGCCGGCGTCACGGCGAAGGACATCATCCTGGCCGTGATCGCGAAGATCGGGACCGGAGGCGGTCAGGGCTACGTCCTCGAGTACCGCGGCAGTGCGATCCGAGCGCTCTCCATGGAGGGTCGCATGACGATCTGCAACATGTCGATCGAGGCCGGTGCCCGCGCCGGGATGGTGGCGCCGGACGAGACGACCTTCGCCTACCTCGAGGGCCGCCCGCACGCCCCGAAGGGCCAGGACTGGGACGATGCCGTCGCTTACTGGCGCACGCTCCCGACCGACGACGGGGCGACGTTCGACGCGGAGGTCTTCATCGACGCCGACGAGCTGGAGCCCTTCGTGACGTGGGGCACCAACCCCGGACAGGGGAGCTCGCTCTCCGCCGCGGTTCCGAATCCCGCCGAGATCGCCGACCCGAACGAGCGCGCGGCCGCCGAGCGCGCCCTGGAGTACATGGATCTGACTCCGGGTACGCCACTCAAGGAGGTGCCGGTCGACGCGGTCTTCATGGGCTCGTGCACCAACAGTCGCATCGAGGATCTGCGCGCGTTCGCATCGATCATCCAGGGCAAGAAGAAGGCCGATGGCGTGCGCGTCATGGTGGTGCCCGGATCCGCCAGAGTGCGCCTGGAGGCTGAGGCCGAGGGCCTGGACAAGGTGATCAAGGACTTCGGTGCGGAGTGGCGCTTCGCCGGCTGTTCGATGTGCCTGGGCATGAACCCCGATCAGCTGGCCCCGGGGGAGCGCTGCGCATCGACATCGAACCGCAACTTCGAGGGTCGTCAGGGCAAGGGAGGGCGCACTCACCTCGTGTCGCCCCTCGTCGCCGCTGCGACGGCGATCCGCGGCACCCTGTCCAGCCCGAGCGACCTGACGGAAGGGTTCTGACCCATGGAGAAGTTCACCACCCACACCGGCATCGCCGCTCCGCTGAAGCGTTCGAACGTCGACACCGACCAGATCATCCCTGCGGTGTTCCTGAAGCGCGTCACGAAGACCGGCTTCGAAGACGCGCTGTTCCACGGCTGGCGCCAGGACCCCGAGTTCGTGCTCAACCAGCCGTCTTTCCAGGGTGCCTCCGTGCTCGTCGCCGGTCCTGATTTCGGCACCGGTTCCAGCCGTGAGCACGCCGTGTGGGCGTTGCGCGACTTCGGCTTCAAGGTCGTGCTCAGCCCGCGTTTCGCCGACATCTTCCGCGGCAATGCGGGCAAGCAGGGCCTGCTCGCCGCGACGATCTCGGAACAGGATCTCGAGCGGTTCTGGGCCGAGATCGACCGGAATCCCGGTGCGCAGATGACCGTCGACCTCGAGGCGCGCACCGCGTCGATCGGTGACGTCCAGGCCGAGGTCGGGATCGACGATTACACTAGATGGCGGCTCCTCGAAGGGCTCGATGACATCGGGCTCACGCTGCGCAACGAAGACAAGATCGCGCAGTTCGAGGCCCGTCGCGAGTCGTGGCGGCCCCGAACCCTTCCCGTTCAGTAGACGGTGGGGGCGGGGGAGCCAGGGGCAACCCGCCCCCGAAATCCGTAGATGAAGTGAGGCTCCGAATGACGACACCTGTGCGCGACGCTCTTCCGGACGGAGTCCCTGCACTCACCGGAGACGTCCTCGCCATTCGCGGCGGACGCCCGCTCCGGGGACGCGTCGACGTCAAGGGCGCGAAGAACCTGGCCACCAAGGCCATGGTCGCCTCGCTCCTCGGCGAGACCGTGAGCACACTGCGCGATGTGCCGGCGATCAGCGATGTGGCCGTCGTCCGCTCGTTGCTCGAAGTCCACGGCGTCCGCGTCTCAGAGGGCGATGAGCCCGGTTCGCTCGTGTTCGACCCGAGCGATGTGGAGTCCGCGCACTTCGAGGAGATCGACGCGCACGCGGGGGCATCGCGCATCCCGATCCTGTTCTGCGGCCCGCTGCTGCACCGTCTCGGCCAGGCGTTCATCCCCGACCTCGGCGGCTGCCGCATCGGCGACCGTCCGATCGACTTCCACCTGGACGCACTGCGCAAGTTCGGCGCCATCGTCGAGAAGCTCCCCAGCGGCATCCGCCTCTCGACCGGGGGAACCCGCCTGCACGGCGCGAACATCCACCTCCCGTACCCGAGCGTCGGCGCGACCGAGCAGGTGCTGCTGACAGCAGTCCGTGCCGAAGGCGTCACCGAGCTGCGCAACGCGGCCATCGAGCCCGAGATCATGGACCTGATCGCGGTGCTGCAGAAGATGGGCGCGATCATCTCCTACGAGCCGAACCGGGTCATCGTGATCGAAGGCGTGGAGAAGCTCCGCGGCTACGACCACCGCTCGATCTTCGACCGCAACGAAGCCACATCGTGGGCCTCCGCAGCGCTGGCCACCGACGGTGAGATCTTCGTCGGCGGCGCCAAGCAGCAGGAGATGCTGACCTTCCTCAACGTCTTCCGCAAGGCTGGCGGCTGGTTCGACATCCAGGAGGACGGCATCCTGTTCCGTCGCGACGGCGACATCAAGCCGGTCGTGATCGAGACGGATGTGCACCCCGGCTTCATGACCGACTGGCAGCAGCCGCTCGTGGTCGCACTGACCCAGGCGCACGGTCGATCGGTCGTGCACGAGACGGTGTACGAGAACCGCATGGGCTTCACCGACGCGCTCGTGAAGATGGGTGCCGACATCGTCGTGCACCCCCGGGGTCTGCAGGACGGACCGCGCCGCGTGCCGCGTCGCGACCTCGAACAGGCCGCCGTCATCACCGGCCCCACGCCGCTGCACGGTGCTGACATCGTGGTCCCCGACCTTCGCGGGGGATACAGCCACGTGATCGCAGCCCTGACGGCCACGGGCGAATCGAAGGTGTCGGGTGTCGACATCCTGAGCCGGGGGTATGAGAAGTTCCTCGCCAAGCTCGACGCGCTCGGCGCCGACTTCGACGTCATCCGGTGACCGCCGTGACGTCCCGTTCATCGGAGACGAAGCGTCCGAGCATCTTCTGGCCGCTCGCGGCGCTCGTCATCCCCCCGGTGTCGCTGATCGCGAAGATCCGGATCCGCGGGGCCGAGAAGCTGCCGCAGCAGGGTTCCTACATCTTGGCGCCCAACCACTACTCGGAGTTCGATCCGCTGATCGTCGCGGTCGCCGTGTGGCGTGCCGGTCGTGCGCCGCGGTTCATGGCCAAGGAGAGCCTGTTCAAGGTTCCCGTTCTCGGCTGGTTCCTGCACCGCACGGGCATGATCCCCGTCGCGCGGACGTCTTCTGCGGCGTCCGCGCGTCAGACGATGAAGCAGTCGGAAGAGCTCGTGGAGCACGGCCGCGGCGTGATCGTCTATCCGGAAGGCACGCTGACGCGGGATCCCGACCTGTGGCCGATGCGCGGCAAGTCGGGCGCGGTGCGACTGGCACTCGCCGACGGCATCCCGCTGATCCCGATGGCACAGTGGGGCACGCAGGAGATCATGGGGCGCTACCAGAAGGGTCTGAGCCTCTGGCCGCTGCGCAAGCCCGTGACGGTGCTCATCGGCGACCCGGTCGACGTGTCCGATCTGCGAGGGCGCGCCGGGGAGCCGGCAGCCCTCAACGAAGCGACCACTCGGCTCATGAACGCGATCACGGCGCTCCTCGAGGAGATCCGCGACGAGAAGGCACCGGCCGAACGTTGGAATCCCGCAACCCACGGCCAGAAGGAGACGGGACGCCTTGACTCCTAAGAGAACCGCGCCGGTCGGTCCACGAGTCGCCGTGATCGGCGCGGGCAGCTGGGGCACGACCTTCGGGAAGATCCTCGCCGACGGCGGCGCGCAGGTGACGATGTGGGCGCGCCGAGCCGAGCTCGCGCAGGAGATCAACGAGGGCAAGCGGAACTCCCGCTACCTGCCAGGGATCAACCTTCCGCGCACCATGGCTGCGACGCATGAGCTCGCGACCGCGCTCGACGGCGCCGACCAGGTCTACCTTTCCGTGCCGAGCCAGTCGTTGCGGGAGAACCTGAAGGCGCTGCGGCCGCTGATCGCCGACAGCGACACGAAGATCATCAGCCTCATGAAGGGCGTCGAGCGCGGCACCGGGCTGCGGATGAGTCAGGTCATCCAGCAGGAGCTGCGCTGCGACCCCGATCGCGTGGCCGTGGCGTCCGGGCCGAACCTCGCACTCGAGATCGCCCGTGAGCAGCCGACCGCAGCCGTCATCTCGTCGCGGAGCCAGGAGACGGCGGAGATCGTCGCACGCGCAGCACGGAACAGCTACTTCCGCACCTTCGTGAACACCGACGTGATCGGGACCGAGTTCGGCGGCGTCCTGAAGAACCTGATCGCGGTCGCGATCGGGATCGTCGACGGCGTGGGCTACGGCGAGAACACCAAGGCGTCGATCATCACCCGCGGACTGGTGGAGATGACCGACTTCGCCGTGGCGAACGGCGCGCATCCGGAGACTCTCCAGGGTCTCGCGGGTCTCGGCGATCTCATCGCCACATGCCAGTCCCCGTTGAGTCGCAACAACACCGCCGGGCGTCTGCTCGGACAGGGGTACAGCTTCCAGGACGTGGTGAAGCAGATGCAGCAGACCGCAGAGGGGCTCGCGTCCGTCGCGCCGATCCTCCAGCTGGCGCGCGAGGCGGAGATCGACATGCCCATCGTCGAGCAGGTGAAGATGGTGCTCGACGGCAAGATGGATCCGCGGGACATCGCACCCCACCTGACGACGGACGACGACACCCCGCAGGGTGAGAGGACCAACCATGGACAAGCAGACGGTGGTGGTGCTCTTCGGCGGGCGCTCCAGCGAGCATTCGATCAGTTCCGCAACGGCGGGGGGCGTTCTGGGGGCGATTGATCGCGACCGATACGACGTGATCCCCGTCGGGATCACTCGCGAGGGCGCTTTCGTGCTCGAGGACGACGACCCGGCGAAGTTCCCCCTGGACGCGGAGCACCTCCCGGAGGTCGTCGACAACGGCACGCGTGTCCTGTGGCCCGAGCCGGGAGGCGATCGCTCACTCCGTGTGGTGCAGACCGACGGCTCCGTCGCGGGCCTCGGTGAGATCGATGTCGTGCTCCCGATCCTGCACGGACCGCACGGCGAGGACGGGACGATCCAGGGATACTTCGACACGCTCGAGGTTCCCTACGCCGGTGGTGGCGTGCTCGATTCCGCACTGTGCATGGACAAGCACTTCATGAAGATCGCCCTGGAGGCGGCCGGGATCCCGGTCGCGCCCTGGGTGACGGTGCGGCGAAAGGACTGGGACCGTGACGCCTCCGACGTGCGCACGCGGGCCGCGGGCCTCGGTCTTCCTGTGTTCGTGAAGCCCGCGCGGGCGGGCTCGAGTGTCGGCGTCTCCAAGGTCGAGAATGCCGACGAACTCGATGCGGCGCTGGCCGTGGCGTTCGCCGAGGACGACAAGGTGCTGATCGAGACCGGCGTGAGCGGCCGCGAGATCGAGGTCGCCGTGCTCGAGGGCGTCGACGGCGTCCGTGCATCGCTCCCCGGGGAGATCGTGCTGACGTCGCGGGGTTTCTACGACTTCGAGGGCAAGTACCTCGGTGGGGACGGTGTGGACGTCGTGTGTCCTGCGGACCTCACTGAGGCAGAGCGCACCGCCATCCAGGAGATCGGTGTCCAGGCCTTCGAGGCGGTGGACGGGCGCGGGCTCGCGCGTGTCGACATGTTCCTGACACCGTCCGGCGAACTCGTGGTGAACGAGCTCAACACGATGCCGGGGTTCACGCCCATCTCGATGTTCCCCAAGTGCTGGGTCGCGTCGGGTCTGAGCTACGGCGATCTCATCACCGAGCTCGTCGAAGCCGGCCTTCGCCGCTGAGCGTCCGGTTCCTCGGGGGGTCAGCCTGCGGGGAACTCGACGCGATCAGTGCACTGCCCGGTGGCAGGCTGAAGCCCCGACTGGATGCTGGCCGAGATCTTGTCGACGATGGTCTGGAAGTCGATCTGCTCGCCGCGCTTGATCGTGACCTCCACCGCAGGGTCGCGACCGAATGTGACGAGGCGCTGACGCTCCTCCTCCTGCTCGAGGACCAGCCAGTCGACTCCGCCGATGGTCGTGCACACCAGCGCGGACGGAGCAGGGGGTTCTACGCCGCAGCGCAGAACGACCGTGGGGTCTCCCCACGCACCTGTCGCCTGCGCATCGGTGAAGACGCGATCGAGACCGCCGACGCTCTCCGGGAGCAGTACAGACACGTTCGCGCATGCGGGGTTGTTCGCATCCGCTGCGGGCTCGAGATGTACGGTGGTCGCACAGCCGGCGAGCACAGCGCTGAGTGCCGCTGCTCCGGCGAGGGCAGCGAGGCGACGGGAACGGGGCATGCTTCCAGGCTACCTTTGACAGCATGCCCTCCCGACCCGACGCCGACGATCCACGCCTGGGAGATGTGCCCGAAGGGCGCATTCTCCGCGCGATACTGTCACGCACACCGGCCGCCTCGCACGCGCTCATCGGGCCGGGCGATGACGCCGCAGTGATAGCGACCCCGTCGGGCTCCGTGGTGGCGACGACCGACACGCTGGTGCACGGCCCCGACTTCCGCCTCGCCTGGTCCAGCGGATACGACCTCGGCTGGAAGTCCGCGGCGGTGAATCTCGCGGACGTCGCTGCCATGGGCGCGCGCCCGACGGCGCTCCTGGTCGCACTCGCGGTGCCGCGTGAAATGCGGCTCTCCTTCGTCGAGCGACTCGCCGACGGCTTCCGGGATGCCTGTGCCGCGCTCGCGCCGGGCTGTGCGGTCGTCGGTGGTGATCTCACCGTCTCCGACACGTTGACCGTCGCGGTCACGGCCCTGGGCGACCTGGAGGGACGCGCAGCGGTGACGCGGAGCGGCGCACGTCCTGGTGACGTGGTCGCCGTCGCCGGGGAGCTCGGTCACGCGGCACGCGGTCTCGCCGTTCTGTTCGGGAGGTTCCGGGATGGGGATGTGCCGGTGCCCGTCGACCCTGGCGCTCTCGCAGCAGGCGAGAGCGAAGCGGTGAAGGCGCAGTTGCGCCCGTCGCCCCCGATCGGTCTCGGTGCGGTGGCGGCGACGGCCGGCGCGACCGCCATGATGGACATCTCCGACGGGCTGGCACTCGATGCGCGACGGATGGCTGCCGCGTCCGGCGTGACGATCGCCCTCGACAGTGCGCTCCTCGGCGCCGATCCGGCGCGAGCTCTCGCCGGGGGAGAGGATCACGCGCTGCTCGCCACCTTTCCCGAGGCGCTCCTGCCGCCGGCGTTCCGAGCCATCGGTAGGGTGCGCGCCGCCGGCGATGAGGACCTGCTGTGCGATGAGCAGCCGGTCGACCTCAGCGGTTGGGATCCCTATCGGGACTGGGACTCGGCCGCGGGCTGACCCACGGGGCCAGGGTCCTCGTCCTCCGTCGCTGGCTCGGCCCACCACAGGGTGGTGTCGCCGTACGACTTCTCGCGGAACTGCTCCAGGTTCGCGGCGCCGAAGTCCGGAGGCGTGGACCGACGAGCTCGTTCCACCACCACCACCGCGTCCGAGGACAGCAGCGGTGCGAGCGCGACGAGGTCGGCCGTCATGGCCGCGTCGTCGAGGTCGTAGGGCGGATCGCTGAACACGAGGTCGTAGGGTCCGACGGCGCGATGCAGGAAGGCATGCGCCGTGCTCTCGTGAACGCGTCCGAGCGGGAGGCTCCCCGCCTTCGCGACGACTTCCGCGTTGCGTCGGACGATGGCTGCGGCCTGGCGACCGCGTTCCACGAATTCGACGCTCGCTGCTCCACGGCTGAGCGACTCGAGTCCGAGGGCACCCGAGCCGGCGTACAGGTCGAGGACCCGTGCACCGGCGATGGCGCTCAGGGACTCCAGTGCGCCGAACAGCGATTCGCGTACACGGTCGCTCGTGGGTCGGGTTCCCGAGCCCGGAACCTCGAGCCGGGCCCCTCTCGCGCTGCCTGCGATGATCCTCGTCACCCGTTCACGATACGACAGCTCGCGTGCCCGCCGTGTC
This sequence comes from Microbacterium sp. H6, assembly GCF_003314775.1. Classification (NCBI taxonomy): domain Bacteria; kingdom Bacillati; phylum Actinomycetota; class Actinomycetes; order Micrococcales; family Microbacteriaceae; genus Microbacterium; species Microbacterium sp. H6. The sequence goes on from NZ_QOAY01000306.1 coordinate 55,046, forward strand.
CGTCGTGTTCCCTAGACTCGGAGCATGTCGCTCACGCTCGATTCCTCGTTGGAGGACGCCATCGGTGCGGCGTCGTCCAAGACGCTCGGTCGGGCCTTCGGCATGAAGAGCGTCGGCGACCTCCTGTCCCACTACCCTCGCCGCTACGCCGATCCGGGAGAGCTGACGCCCATCCGTGACCTCCCGCTCGGCGAGACAGTCACCATCGTGGCCGAGGTGCTCTCCTCGAGCTTCCGACGGATGCGGAACCGTCCCGGTGCGATGGTCGACGTCGTGATCGGCGACGGCATCGGACGCATGTCCCTCACGTTCTTCGCGAAGAACGTCGGCGCGGCGGAGTGGCGCTCGAAGGACCTCGCAGTCGGTCGTCGCGGCGTGTTCTCCGGCAAGGTGGGGGAGTTCAACGGCGTGACGCAGTTCGCCCACCCCGAGTACGAGCTGTTCGATGACGAGGACGCCGCCCGTCGCAGCGCCGACGCGCGCGCCACCGTGCCGATCCCCATCTACCCCGCCACGTCCACGATCCAGACATGGCAGATCGCCCGACTCGTCGGTCGGGTTCTCGACGACCTGGCAGAGGCGCCCGATCCCCTGACCGCGGAGATCAGGGAGCGGGAAGAACTGCTCACCGCGCGCGAGGCTCTGGAGCTCGTGCATCGCCCGCGGACGCGGAACGACATCGATCCGGCCGTGCGGACGCTGCGGATGCATGAGGCCCTCACCTTGCAGACGGCACTCCTCCAGCAGCGCGATGCGATCCGGGCGCTGGCCGCCACGTCTCGCCCCTCGATGCCCGGCGGGTTGCTCGAACGTTTCGATGCGAGCCTCCCGTACACGCTCACCGCCGACCAGGAGACGGTGGGACGACAGATCGCCGCGGACCTCGTGGGCGCCTGGCCCATGAACCGTCTGGTCCAGGGAGAAGTCGGCTCCGGCAAGACCCTGGTCGCTCTGCGGGCGATGCTGCAGGTGGCGGAGAGCGGCGGCCAGGCCGCCTTGATCGCGCCGACGGAGGTGCTCGCAGGGCAGCACCTTCGCTCGATCACCAAGATGCTCGGTCCCGATCTCGCGCCGCTGTTGATGCCGACACTCCTGACCGGTCAGATGGCGGCGGCCGATCGCCGCAAGGCTGCCCTGCGGGTCGCCTCGGGTCAGGCACTGATCGTCGTGGGTACTCATGCGCTGCTGGGCGAGAAGACCACCTTCGCCGATCTCGGTCTGGTCGTCGTCGACGAACAGCATCGGTTCGGCGTCGAGCAGCGCGAGGCGCTGCGCGCGAAGGGATCGAGTCCGCACGCGCTGGTGCTGACCGCGACTCCGATCCCGAGGACGGTCGCGATGACCGTCTTCGGCGATCTAGACACCTCCGTGATCCGCACCATGCCGGCCGGGCGTGCCGGCATCGAGTCCTTCGTCGCCCCGCTCGCAGAGCACCCGGGGTGGTTCAACCGTGTGTGGGAGCGCGCCGCCGAGGAGATCGCCCAGGGACGGCAGGTCTTCGCGGTGTGCGCCGCGATCGACACGGCCAAGAAGACGACAGAGGCGGGGGAGCAGCAGGCACTCGCTCCGGAGGCAGCGTCAGGGCCGCGCTGGGGCGTGGTGCAGCTCGATGAGGCGTTGGCGACCCATCCGACGCTGGGCGGACTGCGGCGTGCCGTGCTCCACGGTCGTATGCCAGCGGATGAGAAGGATGCCGTGATGCAGTCGTTCGCACGCGGTGACATCGATCTGCTCCTGGCCACGACCGTGATCGAGGTGGGCGTCGACGTGCCGAACGCGTCGACGATGATCGTCCTCGACGCGGACCGGTTCGGGATCTCTCAACTGCATCAGCTCCGCGGCCGGGTCGGTCGAGGCGGCGTGCCAGGGCTCTGCCTGCTCGTGACCGAGGCCGAGGCGGGCACGCTGGCCCGTGAGCGCGTCGATGCGGTGGCGGCGACTCTCGACGGGTTCGCCCTGGCGGAGGTCGATCTCGAGCTGCGCGGCGAAGGCGACGTGCTGGGCGCCGCCCAGGCGGGCGTTCGCTCCTCTCTGAAGCTGCTCAGGGTGGTGAAGGACGCAGGGCTGATCACCCGCGCACGCGAGGTCGCGGAAGGTATCCTCGCCGCCGACCCGCAGCTGGCTGATCACCCGGGTCTCCGCGAAGCCATCGGGCGCCGGGTGAGCGACGAGGATCGGGCGGCGCTGGCGAAGAACTGACGGGGAACCGGCGTGCCCTAGGCTGGAACCATGAGCAGCCGGATCGCCGTCGTCCCGGGTTCCTTCGATCCGCCTACCCTGGGTCACCTCGATGTGATCCGGCGCGCCGCGGCCCTCTACGACGAGCTGCACGTGCTGGTCGTGCACAATCCGGGCAAAGAGGCGATGCTCCCCATCGCGCAGCGGCTCTCGTTGCTGGAGAGGTCGATCGCCGACGACGGCATGCAGGGCGAGATCGTGATCGGTTCGTGGAGCATGGGGCTCTTGGTCGACTACGCCCGTGACGTCAACGCGGGAGTGCTCGTGAAGGGCATCCGCTCGCAGATCGATGTCGCGTATGAGTCACCGATGGCGATCGTCAACAGACACCTCGCCGGCATCGAGACGGTTTTCCTCCTTCCCGACCCCTCGCACGCCATGGTCTCGAGTTCCCTCGTCCGCCAGGTCGCGTCTCTCGGTGGCGATGTGAGTCCCTTCGTTCCGCCCGCGGTCGCTGCATTCCTGGACACGGGATCCCGAGGGATCTGAACCTCTCGCCTGGACGCGGATTCAGGACGACAGCGTGCAGCGGCCGGTAGCATGGGAGTGTGCGCTCTCGAATGAACGGCCCTTTCGTGCTCCCCGTCCGTGACATCGTCCGGCGTCCGGGGGAGATGCGGGAACACGAGTTCACCGTCGCCCTCGCCGAGTCATGGGGTGAGGGGATCGTGTCGTACGAGGCCGGCTCCGAGCTCGATCTCGATGTCCGCCTCGAGTCGGTGCACGAGGGCATCCTCGTGTCGGGAATCGCCGAGGCCGAGTACGCCGGCGTGTGCGGAAGATGCCTGATGGACATCACTCGGCCCGTCGAAGTCGAGTTCCAGGAGCTTTTCGCGTATCCTGGTGAGGAAGAAACTGACTTCGAGGTTCAAGACGACCACGTGGATCTTGAAACTCTCGTCAGGGATGCGGCCGTACTGGCACTTCCTTTTCAGCCGGTGTGTCAGCCGGATTGCCCGGGTCTCGACCCGAAAACGGGTGAACGACTGACCGTGAGCACCGGAACGGAGCAGGCCGCTCCCATCGATCCTCGGTGGAGTGCGCTCCAGAACATCACAGACCAAGACGGCACGGAAGAATCTCGTGCCGCCGAGAAAGAAGAGAGCTAGTCATGGCTGGTAACCCCCCGAAGCGCAAGGTATCCCGTTCGAACACCCGCTCGCGTCGCGCGCAGTGGAAGGCGGCGCCCGTCGCGCTCGTCAAGACCATCGAGAACGGCCAGGTCGTCTACAGTCGTCCTCACCAGGCCAAGGTCGTCACCGACTCGCAGGGCACCGAGCTCTTCCTTGAGTACAAGGGCCGCAAGGTCGCCGACGTCTGAGTCGCGTACCGTGACGGAGGTCCCCGGGGGGACGAGACCTCTCCCAGAAAAGCTCCGCGTCGATATCGACGCGGAGCTTCTGGAGTTGGCCCTCACCCACCGCTCCTACGCGTACGAGCACGGCGGCATCCCGCACAACGAGCGGCTCGAGTTCCTCGGTGACTCGGTGCTCGGGCAGGCGGTGACCGTCATGCTCTTCACCACGCATCCTGATCTCGACGAGGGCGAGCTGGCGAAGCGACGAGCCAGCGTCGTGTCGACCGTCGCCCTCGCCGAGGTGGCTCGGGGCATCGACCTCGGCAGCCATCTGCTGCTCGGCCGTGGCGAGGAGCAGACCGGCGGTCGGGACAAGGACTCCATCCTGGCCGACACCATGGAAGCCGTCATCGGCGCGACCTACCTCTCGGCAGGTCCTGACGCTGCCACGGAACTGGTGCTCCGACTGACGAAGCCCCTGCTGGCTGACCCGGAGCGCTACGGTGCGGCCATGGATCCGAAGACCAGCCTGCAGGAGCTCGCCGCCCGGCTCGGCGCCACCCCGCCTCGCTACTCGGTCGAGGCGAGCGGACCAGACCACGACCGTCGTTTCCTGGCCACGGTCAGCGTGGGCGACGTGAGCATGACGGGTGTCGGCAGCAGCAAGAAGACCGCCGAGATGGCAGCAGCCCTCAGCGTGTGGCGTACCCTCAGCGAGCGTGCCTGAACTTCCCGAAGTCGAGGTCGTCCGCGCAGGCCTCGCACCGGCCGTGATCGGATCGACCATCACCGCGGTGAGCGTGTTCGATGAGCGCGCCCTCACTCGTCACGTGGCCGGTGCCGCTGACTTCGTCGCTCGCCTCGAGGGACGCATGTTCACCGACGCATCGCGCCGCGGGAAGTTCCTGTGGCTGCCGCTCGATGACGAGGATTCTGCGCTGATCGGGCATCTCGGAATGAGCGGTCAGATGCTGTTGCGCGCGCCCGACGCGGGGGCCGAACGACATGAGCGGGTGCGGATCGGAATCGAGCATCCCCGGCACGGCGAGCTCGCGATCGTCTTCGCCGATCAGCGGACCTTCGGATCCCTCGCCGTCGACGCGCTGATCGACGACGGCGGATCGCGGATCCCGACTCAGGTGGCGCACATCGCTCGTGACCCCCTGGATCCGGCATTCGACGACCGTGGCTTTCGAGCAGCTCTGGGGCGACGGGGGAGTGCGATCAAGCGTGTTCTCCTCGATCAGGGTGTCGTGAGCGGGATCGGCAACATCTACGCAGACGAGTCGCTGTGGGCAGCGCGGATACACCCCGAAACGCCGGCCGATCGTCTGTCGACGCAGGCCGTCCGCAGGCTGCTCGCCGAGGTCCGGCTCGTGCTCGCGAAAGCCCTCGCCGAGGGCGGAACCAGCTTCGATGCGCAGTACGTCAACGTCAACGGCCAAGCCGGCTATTTCGCGCACTCGCTCAACGCCTACGGGCAGCAGGGCAAGCCCTGCCCGCGGTGCGGAACGCCCATCGTGCGCGAGAGCTTCATGAACCGCGGCTCTCACTTCTGCCCGCGCTGCCAGCGGCTGCCGAGATAGCGCGGATCGAGAGGCTCATCAGGAATAGCAGCTGAGTGGCGTGATCACAGAATCGTTATCAGCGCCCATGAGCGGGGCGCCTGCCCAAAGCGGCTCGCCCGCATGGGCGACCTGGACGTCGCGGAACTCCCAGAAGGTGTCCGGGACCCACACGAGAGTCGTCGGATCGTCCACGTTCACCGGTATGGGTGACTCGCGTTCTCCGTAGTTCGCCGAGGCCTGATCCACCATGCCCACCACTCCGTGATCCACGACGCCGCCCCGTGACGATGTCGAGTACAGCCCGCCTGAAGGGGCGATGATGTACGTGTAGGCGTCGACGAACTCGGGCCAGTCCCAGCTCTTCCGTGGTTCGACCCAGGTGAGCTCCCGGATCGGCTCGGGCCATCGCGTGACTTCGGCGACCGGTACGGAGACGCTGCTGCAGGCCGGAATCCCCTCCAGGTCGAAGCGAATCGCATCGAACCGATCCCAACCCTCGGTGCTTCCCACGAGCCAGGTCGTCGTGGACATGATCGCGCTGCGGGACCGGTTCTCCAGGACGAACATGCCTTCCTCGACCGACACCGTCACAGCACCGACCGTCGCCCAATCGGATGTGCGCTGAAGCGCTTGAGTCTGTGCTTGGGCTGACTCTGCCTGAGCGTAGAGGGGGGCGAGCTGAGCCATTGAGAAGAACAGCGTTCCTAGAGCAGCGAGGGCGCTGCCGATCGCGGTCACGCCGCCGACCCACACCCATGTACGCGACCTCTTGATGCTCGAGACTTCCGCGACCAGGCCAGCTACTTGTTGCTGCAGCGCGTGGTTCTTGCCTGCTTCGTGCTTCATGGCCGACGCAAGAGTCGCTACTTTCTGTTCGAATCTCGCTTGTGCTCGGCGTCGACCTCTGAACGTCATCCCCCACGGATATCACAGCCCGCGGCGACAGTTCTCGCCACACCCCGGCATGCTCACCGAAACCCCATAGAGGCGGCACGGTGTTCACGTAGCCACGAAGGAGCGCTGCAGGAGTGGACGGGTCGCCCACGTCGTCGCCCAGACGACACCGATCCCGACCGACACCACGAGCGCGATGGTCAGCAGCGACTCGGGCGCCGTGATCAGCGCGATTCCGACCAACGGGAACACGAGGATCGCGGCCACGAGCGCGGAGCCGATCGCGGTCACCAGCAGCGGTGACATGATCGCCCGCCGTCGCGCCCTGTCCACGGTCTCGAGAGGCATACCGAGGTGATGCAGACTGCGGTGCAGCTCGCGTTGGTCGAGGACGTCTGAGGCCTGGTTGACCCCGACCGATGCCGCGACCATCAGGAAGGAGCCGATGAGCGTGATGATGAGACCGGTCCGGATGTCATCGGCGAGCGCGATGTCGGCGGCAGCGGCATCGGAGGTGCTCATCATGCTCAAGAGCGCGACTCCGGTACCGGCGAAGACGGCCATGAAGCTCGCCATGGCGATACCACCGACCTGCCGCCAGGCCGCTTTCGGCGAGTCCAGCACGATGCGGGCTGCGAGCAGTCGCTCCGGTCGCTCGGCTCGACGGAGCTGCCCTGAGGCGACCACCTTGAGCACCCACGGCCCGACGAGGTTCAGCACTGCCAGCACGGCGCCGAAGAGGCCGGCGAGTACGACGATCGTGAGGACGAGTCCGCCCACGGAAGGGAAGACCTTGATCAGCACGAACGCGACGGCGATCGCACAGACGGCGAACACCGCCCGGATCCAGTGCACCTTGGGAACATCGGTGCGTGTGCGCACGCCGAGCGGTGAGATGACGACACGACGCAGACCGATGATCGCACTCGTCGACGCGAGGGCGAGCACGGCCGCCACCACGAGGGCCGTCTGCGCCGGCGGGAGGACGACGGCACCGAATCCGAGGGCTTCGCCGCGGAACGGGATGAGTCCGATGAGGGGGCTGAGGGCGACGTGCGCGACGACACCGACCAGGGCACCGGCCGCGGCGACGAGCACGGATTCCGCCACGGTGGCGACGGTCACGCCCGCCGGCG
>NZ_QOAY01000306.1:62205-67560 GCF_003314775.1 Microbacterium sp. H6
ACCGAGCAGACGGAGCGTGGAGAGTCGTTCGTCGCGTCGACGCGCGGAGAGTCGAGCTGCCGCTCCGCCGACGGACATCAGCGGGACGACCAGCAGCACGAGGGCGATGGCCGCAAGGGCTTGATACAGAGGAGCGAACTCGTCGGTCCATCCCCAGAACGACTGCGCCCCGCCGATGACGGTGAGAACCAGCGTCGTGACCACGGCGAAGGCGACGACCGGCAGAGCGATAACGCTGCCCTGACCGGGAGCGGGGCGAAGCAGGAGGGTGAGCACATTGCGGTTCATGCGGTCACCGCCGACGAGATGATCCGTCCGTCGCGCACTGCGATCGTTCGCGTGCACCGAGCGGCGACCTCGGCGTCATGCGTGACGACGACGAGGGTGCGGCCCTGTCCGGTCGTGGACCACAGGAGCGCGTCCATGACCTCCGAGGACGTGGTGGAGTCCAGCGCTCCGGTGGGCTCGTCCGCGAAGACGACCTCCGCGCCGGTGGCTTGGGCGCGTGCGATGGCGACGCGCTGTGCCTGCCCACCCGACAGCTCGCCGATCCGGCGGTCCTCCATCCCGGCGAGTCCGAGAGCCGCCAGCCAGGATGCCGCGTGCTGCACGGCGTCCTGACGTCGGATGCCGTTGATCATCGAGGCGAGGGCCACGTTCTCCACCGCGGTCAGCTCGGGGATGAGAAGGCCCTGCTGAAAGACGAACCCGAACTTCTCGCGTCGCAGTCGTGAGCGCGCTGACTCTCCGAGCGCGGTGACCTCGATAGCGGATCCCTCGGCGGGGCGGAAGACGACTCCGCCCGCGTCAGGTGCGGTGATCCCCGCCAAGACGTGGAGGAGAGTGGTCTTACCCGAACCCGAGGCTCCCATGATGGCGACGGACTCACCGCGATGGATGGCGAGGTCGACGCCTGCGAGGGCGCGTGTCGACCCGAAGTTCTTGCTGAGGGCGTGGGCTTCGATCACGGGGATGTTCATGATTCCAGCCTCGCCGTCCCGCCCGGCTCGGTCGTCGCCCGGGCGGATGACGGTGCGGGCTCGACGTCATCCCGGAGAATGAGATCGGGCCCGCACCCTCGTCAGAGCTTCTTCTGCCATGCCCCGGCGTAGGAGACCGGCACGAAGCCGATGGCCTCGTTGATGTTCAGCATCGGCCGGTTCTCCTCGGCGTTGAAAGTGGAGACGACGGTCGACTCAGGCATCAGCTCGCGCCAGCGGAGCAGGTTGGCGCATTTCACGATGGTTCCCAGACGATGGCCACGGTGGTGCTTGCTCACCAGCGTTCCGAACTGGTGCGTCACACCCGTGCGATCGGCGGCGATGAGGAGTTCGTTGTACGCGACGATGGTCCCGGACGGGACATGACGCACTGCCGCCACGGAGACAGCCTGCCCGGCGCCGAGCAGTCGCGCCTCACGCCGCACCACCCGCTCGGCGTCCCAGACCTCTTCGACGAAGTCCATGTCGCCGCTGGGTGCGTCCGTGGACAGCCGGGCGAGCACAGCGGCGAACCCTGCCCTCAGCTCCGGAGGCGTGGGCATGTCCCATTCGAGCAGTGCGTAGTCTTCGCCCGCCAGAGCGATCGCGTCGCTCAGGGCCGCGCGAAGCAGTTCCGGGTCGCCTCGGAGGTCGTACTCACTGTTGCGCTCCACCTGCTCGAGGACGAAACCGCGTGCCTCCACGAGGTCGGAGAGCGGCGTCGCCGGTACGCGCCCCCACCCCGTGCGGGGAACCAGCATCCGTTCGCTCTCCTCGGGACGGTGCAGACTCCAGATCTGCAGGACACTCCGACCGTGCGCGCGCGCTTCCGCCTCCGCTGTGTCGAGGAGCGCCTCTTCGACGCCACGGCCCCAGTGGGCCGACGGAACCAGCAGGTCGATCTCCGCGGCGTGAGCATCGGCTTCCTGCGCGAAGGAGATCGTCACCATGCCGACGATGCCGCCATCGATCCGGGCGACGAAGCCCACGTCGAGTGCGTCCGTGTCATCCTGCCAGTTCGGCAGCATCTGAGCGGCGTCAGGCGCGAGGTCGGGGAGACCCACCTGCTCATCGCAGACGCGCCTGTTGAGCTCGCCGAAGGCGAGGAACTCGGCGGCATCCTCGCTCTGGAGGCTGGCCGGGACGACCAGCGGCGTGATCGTGGTTTCCATGGTCTTCATGTCTGTTCTTCCGTGCGGGGTGTGTGGAGGGGATTGTGATGGGACGGCGCCCGCTCGCGGGTGAGGCGAGCGGGCGCCGTCGCGGAGATGCTCGTCACGGCCTCGACGGTCTCAGCGCATGCCGCGCTGCATGTCGTACGTGAGCAGGGCGTACGACTCTGCGGCGGAGCGATGACGCTGCTCGCCGAGGAGGAACAGGTCGGCCGGATCGATGCGCAGGCCGCGACGGGTGTGCCGCGGACGCTGTGCCCTCTGGAAGAGCCAGAGGCCGATCCTGAGGGAGAGACGATCTGCCATCGAAAGGCGACGCAGTTCATCGGGGCGGGGAATCTGGAGGACCTCGTGGTCCTCGATATCGGGCGGGTGGATGTCGCTGCGGTGCAACGTGGTGTTCACGGTGGTTCCTTCGGAAGTGATGGTGATGATGGGTGCGGAAGCACCGCACGTCGGCTGCGGATGCAGCTGCGAACGGTGCGGGAGAGCAGGCGTCGACGCAGGCCGAAGAGGCGGCCAGCGGATGCGGGATGTGCCGAGATCTGCGGGGCAGATCTGCGGAGGGGGCGCGAGAGAAACGGCCGGACTGGACCTACGGGAGGTCTGGAGAGTCGGGTTGCGGTTCTACGAGAGAGCGCTCATGCGGACGCCGGCGGTTACCGAGAACGCAGGGCGCGGCGCAAAGTGCGCGGGCGCGGCGAGGCCAGTGGCCTGTGCGTTGAGCTGAGTCGTAATCATCGGTAACCTCCTTTCGTGTGGCGATCCGGAGGCCACCGTAGCGAACCCGCGAGAGCCACGTCAAGCACATACTGTTCCGCTCGGCGTGTCGCCGGCCTCTCGAGTTCGCCGTCGACCCGCGCGGGATGAGGCTCCAGGCCCGGAATTCCGGTAGCGTAGCCGCGTGATTCTCCCCGGACGAGCGGTGCCCGTATGCATCTGAAGAGCCTGACGCTCAAAGGGTTCAAGTCGTTCGCGCAACCGACGAGCTTCGTCTTCGAGCCCGGGGTCACCTGCATCGTCGGGCCGAACGGTTCCGGAAAGTCGAACGTCGTCGACGCGCTCGCCTGGGTGATGGGCGAACAGGGTGCGAAGACTCTCCGCGGCGGGAAGATGGAAGACGTCATCTTCGCCGGCACGTCGACACGCGGTCCTCTCGGTCGGGCCGAGGTGCAGCTGACGATCGACAACTCCGATGGGGCGCTGCCGATCGAGTTCGCAGAGGTGACGATCAGTCGCACCCTGTTCCGCAACGGTTCGAGCGAGTACGCCATCAATGGCGAGGGCTGTCGTCTCCTCGACGTTCAAGAGCTTCTGAGCGACTCGGGACTCGGACGCGAGATGCACGTCATCGTCGGCCAGGGACGTCTCGACACCGTGCTGCAGGCGTCGCCCGAGGACCGCCGAGGATTCATCGAGGAAGCAGCGGGAATCCTCAAGCATCGACGTCGCAAGGAGAAGACGCTCCGCAAGCTCGATGCGATGGAGACGAATCTCACCCGATTGAGCGATCTCGCGGGCGAGATCCGGCGGCAGCTCAAGCCTCTGGGAAGACAGGCCGAGATCGCGCGCGAGGCGCAGACCATCGCCGCCGTGGTGCGTGATGCCAAGGCGCGCCTCTTCGCGGACGACGTGGTTTCTCTGCGTGCCGCTCTCGCTGACCACACTCGGACCGAGCACGAGCGCCACACCGAGCGTCTCGTTCTGTCCGACCAGGCGGAGACGGTTCGCGCGAGCATCGCGCGACTCGAACAGGATCAGAATTCCGTCGCCGTGGACGAGGCGCGCAGCGTGGCGTTCGGTCTCGAGCAGGTGCAGGAGCGGATGCGCGGGCTCTACACGCTCGCGAATCAGCGCCTCGCGCTGCTCGGCACGGACGACGACGATGCCGCGGTCACCGCGATCACCGTGACACAGGCCACGATCGACGAGGCGAGAGACGAGATCGACACGATCTCTGCGGGACTGGGTGACGCCCAGGACGCGGCAGCCGCCGCGAGCCGAGAGGTCGTGCACGCGCGCGCGGAACTCGACACCCTCGATGTCGACATCGCCGAGCAGAGCGCGCTCGTCTCCCAGTACGACATGCGACTGTCTGCCTTGCGGGGATCCGCCGAGGCTGCGGCGTCAGCTCTCGCCGCGGTCCGAGGGGCGGTTCTCCGCCAGGAGAACGCCCTCGAGGCCGCGAACGCTCGTCGGCGGGAAGCGGCTGAGGCACTGGAGTCCATCGACGACGCCGAGGCACCGGAGGGTACGGCCGTCGAGCATGCGGCGGCATACGAGAGCGCGCAGCGGGCCGCCACGGCGGCGGAGACCGAGCGCGAGTCGCTCCGGGAGCGTCTGCACTCGGCTGAGCGTGAAGTCGACTCCTTGACCGCCAAGACATCCGCGCTGAGCAGCGCTCTGGCGCTCTCCGGCGGTGCGGCGGAGATCGTCAGCGCCGGAGGACGTGGCGTCCGCGGCCTGGTCGGCGATGCCGTGCAGGTACGTGCCGGCTATGAGGCGGCGGTGTCCGCGGTCCTCGGGCCGCTTGCGGAGGGCGTGCTCATCGACACGGCGTCTGATGCCTTCGCGATGGCCGTCGAATCGGCGCAACAGCGCAGGGGAGTGGTGGACTTCGTCATCGCCGACTCGCCGCGACCGCACGCGGCGTTGCCGTCCCTGGCAGGCGTCGTGCCCGCCGTCGACGTCGTTACCGCCCCCGAGGGAGTGCTGGGCATCCTGTCGCATGTGCTGATAGCGGATGACCTCGACTCGGCCAGAGCGGCGCGGTCTGCACTCGATGCGAAGGGGGACACCGGGACCACCATCGTCACCCTCGGCGGAGACGTGATCACGGCTCAGACGCTTCGCACCGGCTCGGGCGGTGAGCGCTCGCGTCTCGAGCTCGCGGCTGAACGCGATGCCGCAGCCGAACGCTTGGCGGAGATCCGGATCGTGGCGGACTCGCTCCGTGAAGCTCGTCGGGATGCCGACGAGGCGGTCGAGACCACGAGACGGCAGGCCAAGGAGGCTCTTCGAGCGCTCCGCGAACACGACGCTGCCCTCGCCACGCACGCGGAGCAGGTCAACCGGATCACCGTGCGACACGAATCCGCCGTCGCGGAGTGCGAGAGGCTGGAGACCGGGCTCGCGCAGGCGCAGTCCGCCGTCTCCGAGGCGGAGGAGAAGGCGGAGGCGGCGAAAGCGGCATTGGACGAAGC
>NZ_QOAY01000306.1:67607-110534 GCF_003314775.1 Microbacterium sp. H6
CGCAGCGCCGCGGCCGGTTCTGGATGCATCCGCACGGGACGGACTCCTCGAAGCTCTCGAGCTGGCACGTGAGGGCGAGGTGCGGGCTCGACTCGAGATCGAGACCCTGCGCGAGCGCGTCCGCGCCGCGCAGTCCCGGGTCGCGAGCCTGGAACGGCAGCGCGAGCAGGAACGTGACGCTGCGGCTGAGGCGGCCCGACGCGCGGTCATCCGCCGCGCGCAGCGGGAGTCGGCCTCAGGCGTTGCGGACGAGTTGCCGCGCATCCTCGATTCGCTCGATCGTTCCGTAGCCGAGGCACGTCTCGCGCTCAAAGAGGCCGAGGCCGCTCGGTCGGCCCAGAACCAGGAACTCGTCGGCCTCAGGGCTCAGGAGGCATCGCTGCGCGAACGTCTGACAGGGCTCACCGAGAGCGTGCACGGGCTCGAGCTGCAGATACACGAGAAGAAGCTGCACCTGAACAGCCTGCTGGAGCGGGTCTCCTCCGAACTGGCCCTGGACGAAGATATTCTCATCGCGGAATATGGTCCTGACCAGCTCGTCCCGCGCGATCCGACCACGACGACAGCGGCGGACCGAGACGCCGGAGACGGCGCCGCGGCGATTCCTTTCGATCGCCGCATCCAGCAGCGCCGTCTCGCAGAGGCGGAGCGCAAGCTGGCGCAGCTCGGACGCGTCAACCCGCTGGCCCTCGAGGAGTTCGCCGCGCTGGAGCAACGCCACGCCTTCCTCACCGAGCAGCTGGCCGACCTCACTCAGACGCGACAGGACCTGCTGACGATCATCGCCGACCTCGACGAGCGGATGCAGACCATCTTCGCGAGCGCCTTCGAGGACACGAAGGAGGCCTTCGGCCAGGTGTTCCCGCTGCTGTTCCCGGGGGGAACGGGCAGCATCTCGCTCACAGATCCCGACAACATGCTGACCACCGGCATCGAGGTGTCGGTCCGTCCTGTGGGAAAGAAGATCGAGCGCCTGTCGCTGCTGTCGGGCGGCGAGAGGTCGCTCGCGGCGGTGGCTCTGCTGGTCGCGATCTTCAAGGCTCGGCCGAGCCCGTTCTACATCCTTGACGAGGTGGAGGCAGCTCTGGACGACGCGAACCTCGGTCGTCTGCTGACCGTGTTCGAGCAGCTGCGGGAGAGTTCGCAACTCCTCGTCATCACGCATCAGAAGCGCACGATGGAGATCGCTGATGCGCTGTACGGCGTCTCGATGCGGCAGGACGGCGTCTCGGCGGTCGTAGGACAGCGGGTCGGCGACCGAGCTGCGGCCGCGGTCTGACCGAGTCCATCGGCGCGCACGCCTTCCATCCGCTGAGCACCCCGTAGGCTGGTGGGATGGCGGAGAAGTCCTTGTCTCTTGGTCGTGCACTGCGCGGCATGTTCGTCAAGCCCACCATCGATGAGACGACCTGGGAGGATCTGGAGACCGCGCTCATCACGGCTGATTTCGGCCCTGACATCAGCGAGCGCGTCGTCGACGAGCTGCGCCAGAAGGTCGACCGTTACCGGACGACCGACCCCAAAGACCTCCAGCGCATGTTGCGGGAGACGCTCGAGGAGCACTTCGCGAAGTTCGACACGACGCTGAAGCTCACCGAGCGCCCCGCAGTGGTCCTCGTCGTCGGCGTCAACGGCGTCGGCAAGACCACGACCATCGGGAAGTTCACCAAGTTCCTCCGGGGGTACCAGCGCAGTGTGGTGGTCGGTGCCGCCGACACGTTCCGCGCAGCAGCGGTCGATCAGCTCGCGACCTGGGCGCAGCGCGGTGGGGCGGCGACCGTCCGTCCGCAGCAGGAGGGTCAGGACCCCGCCTCAGTGGCATTCCAGACGGTCGAGTATGCGAAGCGCGAAGGCATCGAGATCGCGATCATCGACACGGCGGGCCGCCTGCACACGAAGGGCGGCCTCATGGACGAGCTCTCGAAGGTCCGGCGCGTGATCGAGAAGCAGGCGCCCATCAGCGAGGTGCTGCTCGTGCTCGACGCCACCACCGGCCAGAACGGCGTGATGCAGGCGGAGGCATTCCTCGAACACGCTGGCGTCACCGGACTCGTCCTCACCAAGCTGGACGGGTCGGCCAAGGGCGGCTTCGTGCTGGCCGTGCAGGAGCGCACGGGCATCCCGGTCAAGCTGCTCGGACAGGGCGAGGGGATCGATGACCTCACCGGTTTCACTCCTCATGTCTTCGTCCAGTCGCTGGTCGGTTGACGACGGGACTACCGCAGTGAGCACGAGGCTGGTTTCATAGCGTTATGGCGATCGAACACGACTACTTCGGACTCCTGTCCTCGGGCCCGGACGGATCGATCTTCTGGTCGGAGACCGTGGAGCTCGGTGATCAGAGTGTGACCGTGGACCTGACCGCTCCGGACCAGGACGACGTCTCGTCCGATGCGCTCGACATCGCCGCCTCGCTCATCGCGGGCCTGGAGAGCGTCGACGACACGGCGCGTCGAGGCATGCTCGCAGAGGTGGACGACCGCACCAGCGAGGTCACCGAGTACATCCTTCAGCAGCAGGAGGCGTACGGCGATGACTTGCCCGACGTGCTCGTCGACGTGTCGGGAGACGCCGCCGTCGACATCATCCGCTCGCTCCGGCTCATGAGCATGACGATCCTCGCCGACGAGCATGGGGGCTCGGAACCATTCGCGGTGCTCGAGTACGCGCTCGACGACAGCTCGTCAGATGACGTCCTGCTCGTCAATCTCGGCTCCGACGGCAGCGTGCAGTCGGTGATGAGCGCGGACTAGCCGCACGAGCGGCTACCCCGGGCAGCGACGAGGTCAGACGGCCTGGGCGAATCCGAGATCGGCGCTCTCTGCGATGTGGGAGAGGTGCGCGGGGATCTCGCGGCCCTTGGACGTCATCGACTGCGCCCACAGGCGCCCCGCCCGGTAGGAGGAGCGCACGAGCGGACCGGCGAGGACGCCGAGGAAACCGATGCGCTCGGCTTCCTCCTTGAACTCCACGAACTCCGCTGGCTTCACCCAACGAGAGACCGGGTGGTGCCGCGGTGTCGGGCGGAGATACTGCGTGATCGTGATGATGTCGCAGCCGGCATCGTGCAGATCGTTGAGCGCCTGCACGACCTCCTCCGGCTCCTCGCCCATGCCCAGGATGAGGTTGGACTTCGTGATGAGCCCGGCGTCGCGGGCTTGAGTGAGCACGTTCAGCGAGCGCTCGTAGCGGAAAGCGGGTCGGATGCGCTTGAAGATGCGGGGAACGGTCTCCACGTTGTGCGCGAACACCTCTGGTCGGGCGTCGAAGATCTGGTTGAGGAAAGCCGGATCGGCGTTGTGCTCGTTCGCGAGCAGCTCCACCCCGGTGTTCGGGTTGAGCTCGTGGATCTTCCTGACAGTCTCCGCGTTGAGCCAGGCACCCGTGTCGGGCAGGTCGTCACGGGCCACGCTGGTCACGGTCGCGTACCGGAGGTTCATCCGCTGCACACTCTCGGCGACGCGGCGGGGCTCGTCGGTGTCGTAGTCAGCCGGCTTGCCGGTGTCGATCTGGCAGAAGTCGCAGCGACGCGTGCATTGCGACCCGCCGATGAGGAACGTCGCTTCGCGATCCTCCCAGCACTCGTAGATGTTCGGACAGCCGGCCTCCTGGCACACGGTGTGCAGGTCTTCGCTCTTCACGAGCGAGTGCAACGCCGTGTACTCCGGACCCATCTTCGCCTTGGTCTTGATCCACTCGGGCTTGCGCTCGATCGGTGTCTCGGCGTTGCGGATCTCCAGACGGAGGAGCTTCCGGCCCTCGGGTGCGGCGGTCATGCGTGGGCTCCTGACAGTTCGGGGGTCGAGTATTCGGCGAGAAACGCACGGGTCACGGCATCGACGAGGTCACGGGGCGAAACGGAGGATCCCGTGACCTCGCTCACGGTCGTGACACCCGCGTCGGTGATGCCGCACGGGATGATGCCGCGGAAACCGGCCAGGGAGTTGTCGCAGTTGATGGCGAAGCCGTGCATCGTGACTCCTTGCTGCACCCGTACCCCGATCGCGGCTACCTTGTCCTCGGAGAGCGGGCGGCGCACCCAGACGCCGCTGCGGCCCTCCACCTGATAGCCGTCGACTCCGAGCGGGCGCAGCACCTCGATGAGCAGACGCTCCAGTCGGCGCACGTGGGCGACCACGTCGATGGGCTCGCCGAGGCGGACGATCGGATAGCCGACCAGCTGTCCTGGGCCGTGCCAGGTGATCTTGCCGCCGCGATCGACGTCGATCACCGGCGTGCCGTCGTGCGGACGCTCATGCGGTTCCGTGCGCTTGCCCGCCGTGTACACGGCTTCGTGCTCGAGCAGGATGAGGGTGTCCTGCCGAGTGCCTGCGACCACGTCGGCATGGACCCGGCGCTGAAGCTCCCACCCGTCGAGGTACGGCACCGGCGTAGGAACGAACCCGGGCGTGAGGATCTCGAGCATCACAAAACCGCCTTCGGTGTAAATGGACTGAGAGCAACAATACTCCTTCGGGTCGAGGACGGCGTTCTCGATCCGCGCCGCGCGGTAGCGTGAGTGCATGAGTTCGACGGGGAAAGCCGGGCGCCCGAAGGCATCGTCACGGGAGACGCTCGCCGAGGCTGCGTGCGAGCTCTTCTTGGAACGCGGTTACGCTGCCACTTCGGTGGCGGACATCACGCAGCGCGCCGGGGTGAGCCGTTCGAGTTTCTTCAACTACTTCGCTTCGAAGAGCGACGTGCTGTGGTCAGGAATCGACGAACGGGTCGGTGAGGCTGTCGAGTCTCTCCGGGGCCTGGGCCGGGTCGCGACGGGGGAGTCGGTGCGGGAGATCCTGCTGCGGGTCGTCCACGACTTCGCACCGGATCCGCTTGCTCTCGCCCTTCGCAACGCGGGGGCGATGGGGCTGGAGGACGAGCTCGTGCGCGACACCGGCCTGCGAATGGCACGCTTGTCCGCTGCCGTGTCGCTCGCGGCGTCCTCGGCGGGCGTGGACGTGATCCGGGCCGACATCCTCGGGGCGGCGCACGCGGCTGCGGTGCTCTCGTCGCTGCGCGTGTGGGCAGAGCAGGGCGCGGGGCGCGGAACGCCGGAGACCGTGTTGCGGGAAGCGCTGGCGATGATTCACGACCTGCCCTGGTCCTGAGCCCGCACGGCGCTGAGCGGCGCCGCTTCACTCGCGTAGAATCGTACGCACCATGGCTACCTTTGGCACGCTCTCCGATCGGCTCACCGAAACCTTCCGCAATCTGCGCACGAAGGGAAAGCTCACCGCCGCCGATGTCGACGGCACCGTGCGCGAGATCCGTCGCGCTCTGCTCGACGCCGACGTCGCGCTCGTGGTGGTCAAGGACTTCACGGCGAAGGTGCGCGAGCGTGCCCTCGGCGACGAGGTCAACAAGGCGCTGAACCCGGCGCAGCAGGTGGTGCAGATCGTCAACGAGGAGCTCGTGCAGATCCTCGGCGGCGAACAGCGCCGCCTGCAGTTCGCGAAGACGGCACCGACCGTGATCATGCTCGCGGGACTCCAGGGCTCGGGTAAGACGACCTTCGCCGGCAAGCTGGCCAAGCAGCTCGAGGGCGAGGGGCACACGCCTCTGCTCGTGGCCGCAGACCTCCAGCGTCCGAATGCCGTCAACCAGCTGCAGGTGGTCGCGGAGCAGGCGGGCGCGACCGTGTTCGCTCCGGAGCCCGGCAACGGCGTCGGCGACCCGGTGAAGGTGTCGCGCGACGGTGTCGAGTATGCCCGTCGTCAGCAGCACGACGTCGTCATCATCGACACCGCCGGACGCCTCGGCGTCGATGCCGAGCTGATGAAGCAGGCTGCGGACATCCGCAAGGCCGTGAGCCCCGACGAAGTGCTGTTCGTCATCGACGCGATGATCGGTCAGGATGCGGTGAACACCGCCAAGGCCTTCCAGGAGGGCGTCGATTTCACCGGCGTCGTCCTGTCGAAGCTCGATGGTGACGCCCGTGGTGGCGCTGCGCTCTCGGTGGCCTCCGTGACCGGACGCCCGATCATCTTCGCCTCGACCGGTGAGCGTCTCGAGGACCTCGAACCGTTCCACCCCGACCGCATGGCGAGCCGCATCCTCGACCTCGGCGACATCCTGACCCTCATCGAGCAGGCCCAGCAGGCCTTCGATGAGGAAGAGGCCATGAAGATGGCCGAGAAGCTCGCAACCGAGGCCTTCACCCTCGAGGACTTCCTCGAGCAGCTTCAGCAGATGAAGAAGATGGGCTCCATGAAGAAGATGCTCGGGATGCTCCCGGGCATGGGGCAGATGAAGCAGCAGCTCGCCGACTTCGACGAGCGCGAGATCGACCGCACCGAGGCGATCATCCGCTCGATGACTCCGGGCGAGCGACGCAACCCGAAGGTTCTCAACGGCTCGCGTCGGCTGCGTATCGCCCGCGGCTCCGGCATGACCGTCACGGATGTGAACCAGCTCGTGCAGCGCTTCGAGCAGGCCGCGAAGATGATGAAGACCGTCGCTCGTGGGGGTACCCCCAACATCCCCGGCATGGGACCCGTGCCTGGTATGGGACGACCCGGCGCGTCGTCCAAGCGAGGGAAGAAGAGCAAGTCCTCCTCCGGCAAGTCCCGCTCGGGAAACCCTGCGAAGCGTGCAGCGGAGAACGCGGGCATCGCATCCTCCACGACCACGCCCACCGGATCGGGGTTCGGGATCGGCGGCGGTGCTGCCCAGGCTCCGAGCGAGGCCGACCTCGCCGAGATCCAGAAGCTCTTCGGCAAGAACTGAGTGCACTCAGCGCGGCGCCGAGAGCGCTTCGCCGAGTGTCTCCTCGGCACGTCGGTCTGAGCTCGGCTTCGGACGCGTGACGAACTGCCCCAGGACGAGCGCGCCGAGCGTGAGCACGAATCCGATCGCCTGAGGCGCGGTGAAACGCTCACCGGCGACCACCAACCCCAGAAGTGTCGCGACGATGGGGGACAGGAGTGCAAGGAGCCCCGGCGCGACGACCGGTAGCTGCTGGACGCCTCGGAACCAGAGCGTGTACGCGATGATTCCCCCGGCGGTGGCGAGCCACAGGTAGCCGAGAGCGGCATTGCCGTCGATCTCCCGAGGCACGCCCTCGACCATCAGAGTGACCGGTAGCAGCAGCATGCCGCCCGCGCTGAGCTGCCAGCCCGCGTAGGACACGGGCCCCACCCCGACGGGGCGACCCCAGCGTTTGGTGAGGATCATGCCCACACCCGTCGCTGTGACACCGCCGAGCGCAGCGAGAACGCCCCAGAGATCGAGTTCGGCGGCCGGGCCGAGCACGACCAGAGCGACGCCTCCCGCGCCCACGAGAGCCGCTGCGGCCGTGATCGGCCGGATGCGCTCGTGTAGGACGAGCGCTCCGAGAGCCAGGACGATGAGTGGCTGCGCTCCGGCGACGGCGGCGGCGACGCCGCCGGGAAGCCGCTCCGCGGCCAGGAACAGCAGAGGGAAGAAAGCGCCGATGTTGAGCGCGCCGAGGGCGAAGGACTTCCACCACCACGACCCTGACGGAAACCGCCGACTGATGGCGACCGCGAGAAGACCCGCAGGGAGTGAGCGGAGCAGACCCGCGAACAGCGGGTGCCCGGCCGGAAGCAGTTCGGTGGTCACGAGGTAGGTGGTGCCCCAGGCGATGGGAGCAAGAGCAGTGGTCAGCACGAGCGTCATGCGGTTCATGCCTTCAGCCTGCGACCATGGAGCCGATGAGTCCAACGCATAATTGCACCATGACGCATGAAGAGAGATCATGAATCGTGGAACTCCAACAATTGCGGTACGTCGTGGAAGTCGCCGACACCCTGAGCTTCACCCGCGCCGCCGAGCGATGCTTCGTGACGCAGTCCGCGCTGAGCCATCAGGTCGCCTCACTCGAACGCGAACTCGGCCGGCGCTTGTTCGTTCGCTCCAGTCGCCAGGTGCGCCTGAGCGAGGCGGGCGAGGCATTCCTCGGTCATGCGCGCGCTGCCCTCCGAGCTGCTGAAAGAGCCAGAGAGGATGCGGCCGCGGTAGACGGTGTCGTCGAGGGGACGCTTCGGGTCGGTGTCATCCCTACGGTGACCGCCGTCGACGTGCCGGCCGTGCTCGTCGCCTACCGTGCGGCGTACCCGGACGTGCGGGTGGAACTGCAGGTCGGGAACAGTGATGTCCTGATGCGCAGGCTCCGGCACGATGAGCTCGATGTCGCCCTGCTGGGCCTGCGCGAAGGCGTTGAACCTCTGGGAGTGGCGTCCCGTGTGCTCTCTCGTGAGCGGCTCGTCGCCGTCTTCCCTCGAGGGCACGAGCTCGCGCACAGGAGCGACATCGCACTGGAGGACCTCGCGGGGATGACGTTCGCGGACTTCCCCGTCGCGACTTCGGGACGAGCCCAGAGTGACGCGGCATTCCACGCGGCCGATCTCCCGCGCGATGTGGCTTTCGAAGCCGACTCCGCGACCCTCATCCTCGGCTTGGTGGAGGCGGGCTTGGCGGTGACCTTGCTGGCGCCGGGAACCGTCCAGCGCTCCGCGTTCGACGTGTCCATCTCGACAGTGCGCGGTGGCCCGGTGCGGGTCGAGTATCTCGCCTGGGATACGGCGGCACCGAGGAACGTCGCTCGCGCGTTCGTCGGTGTCGTGGAAGCCGTCACGTCGAGCTGGGAGAGCTCGGACAGCGCATGGAGAAGCGGGTCCGGAGCATGAGCTCCGAACCCGCTTCGCCTTCGTGTCAGATCACTTCACGTCGTCGTCGACCCAGTCCATCGACTTCGTGACGGCCTTGCGCCACAGCCGCAGCTGACGGTCGCGCTCTGCTTCGTCCATCGACGGCTCCCAGCGCTTGTCCTCCTGCCAGTTGGCGGAGAGGTCGTCGAGCCCGTTCCAGAACCCGACTGCGAGGCCTGCCGCATAAGCGGCACCGAGGGCCGTGGTCTCCGCGACGACCGGACGCACCACCGGCACGCCGAGGACATCCGCCTGGAACTGCATGAGCGCGTCATTCGCGACCATGCCGCCGTCGACCTTGAGCTCGGTGAGGTCCACACCGGCGTCCGCATTCACGGCGTCGAGCACGTCGCGCGTCTGGAAGGCGACGGCCTCGAGCGCTGCGCGAGCGATGTGGTTCTTGTTCGCGTAACGGGTGAGCCCGACGATCGCGCCTCGGGCGTCAGGACGCCAGTACGGTGCGAACAGACCGGAGAAGGCGGGCACGATGTACACGCCGCCGTTGTCCTCGACCTTGTCGGCCAGCTCTTCCACCTCAGGGGCAGAGGAGATGATGCCGAGCTGGTCGCGCAGCCACTGGATCAGGGATCCGGTGACGGCGATGGAGCCCTCCAGCGCATAGTGCGTCGGCTGGTCGCCGAGCTTGTAGCCGACGGTCGTGAGCAGCCCGTTCTTGGAGTGGACGATCTCCTCGCCCGTGTTGAAGATGAGGAAGCAGCCCGTGCCGTAGGTGTTCTTGCTCTCGCCCTTCTGGAAGGCGGCCTGCCCGAACGTCGCGGCCTGCTGGTCGCCCAGGATGCCGGCGATCGGGGTCTCGCGAAGCAGCGAAGAGTCCTCCGCCGCACCGTAGACCTCGGAAGAGGAGCGGATCTCGGGCATCATCGAGCGCGGCACGCCGAACGCCTCGAGGATGTCGTCGCGCCACTCGAGCGTCTCGAGATCCATGAACATCGTGCGCGACGCGTTCGTCACGTCCGTGACGTGCACACCGCCGTCGACGCCGCCGGTCAGGTTCCAGAGGACCCAGCTGTCGGTCGTTCCGAAGATCAGGTCGCCGGCCTCCGCCTTCTCGCGAGCGCCTTCGACGTTCTCGAGGATCCAGGCGATCTTGGTTCCCGAGAAGTAGGTCGCCAGGGGGAGCCCGACGACCGGCTTGAACCGCTCCACGCCGCCGTCTGCCGCGAGACGATCGACGATCGCCTGCGTGCGGGTGTCCTGCCACACGATCGCGTTGTAGGCGGGCTTGCCGGTGGTCTTGTCCCAGACCACCGCGGTCTCGCGCTGGTTGGTGATGCCGACGGCCGCGATGTCGTGGCGCGTCAGGTCGGCGCGGCTCAGGGCGAGTCCGATGACCTCCTGGACGTTGCGCCAGATCTCCGAGGCGTCGTGCTCGACCCAGCCGGCCTTCGGCAGGATCTGCTCGTGCTCCTTCTGGCCCGTCGCGATGATGCTGCCCTTCTTGTCGAAGATGATCGCGCGGCTCGAAGTCGTTCCCTGGTCGATGGCGAGGATGTAGTCAGCCATGTTGTTCTCCTTTGAATTCAGGTCGTTCAGGCGAGGTGCAGCAGGACGGGCGCTGCGGCAGCGGCGATCGCGCCACCGATCAGCGGACCGACCACCGGGACCCAGGAGTAGGACCAGTCGCTGGAACCCTTGCCCTTGATCGGGAGGATCGCGTGCGCGATACGCGGACCGAGGTCGCGGGCAGGGTTGATCGCGTAACCGGTCGGGCCACCGAGCGAGGCACCGATAGCGACGACGAGCAGAGCGACGGGGAGGGCCGTGAGCGGTCCGAGGCCTCCGGGGGTTCCCACCTCGATGTCGCCGTAGTCCGCGAACGCGAGGATCACGAAGACCAGCACGAAGGTGCCGATGATCTCGGTGACCAGGTTCCATCCGTAGGAGCGGATCGCGGGGCCGGTCGAGAAGACGCCCAGCTTGTTGGCGGCCTCCGGCTCCTCGTCGAAGTGCTGCTTGTAGGCGAGCCACACGACGATCGCACCGATGATCGCACCGACGAGCTCCGCCGCGGTGGCGACGAGGAACATCGGGAAGTCGATCGTGCCGGAGATCAGCAGTCCGATGCCGACGGCCGGGTTGAGGATGGCACCGGAGTACGCGGAGACGAGCACACCGGCGAAGACCGCCAGACCCCATCCCCAGTTGACCATCAGGAAGCCGCCGCCGAAGCCTTTGTTCTTCGCGAGCGCGACGTTGGCGACGACACCACATCCGAGCAGGACCAGCATCGCTGTTCCTACCAGTTCGGAGAGGAAGTAGAGACCGAGATTCACATCAGCCATGTCTTCTTTGACCTTTCTTGTGTGTCGGGGCCCCACTGCCCCGACACTTTATGGGAGTTGCACCGCGAGGAGGGCGGCAGTCCGAGACCCCGTCAGCCGCGGGCGCGGGACGGGATATCGAGTCCGTGACGTTCGTTCAACAGTTCGCGGGTCTGCTCGACCTCGGCATCGTGGCGCGCTCGGTCCCAGCCGAGCATCGGCGCGAGGGCATCGGCGATCTCGTCAAGAACCTCGGCGGTCGCCCCGCCGGTGAACGCGATGCTGGTGCGACGCAGGATGACATCCTCCAGGCGGGTCACCAGCTCGTTCTGCACCATCCACTCGAGTTCACGCGTGGAGAGGTCACCGCCGGCGAGTGGCGCGTCCGCACCCTGCTCGACGAACTCCCAGACCTGTGCCGCGCGGGTACCGTATCGGGCCAGCAGCTGATCGGCACGTGCGCCGGCGCCGGGAAGGTTCTCCTGGAACCAGATGCGCTTGGCCTTCTCGGTGCGGGGGAACTCGCGCCCACCGCCGATCGCGCGCCCTGCCGTCGAGACCGTCCTGGTGCGATCGATCAGGCCGAGCACCGTGTCGGAGAGGGACTCGCCGAGTGCGCGGAACGTGGTCCACTTGCCGCCGACGAGGCTCACAAGCGGCACGGCGCCCTTCTGGTCGACCTCGACGCGGTAGTCGCGGGAGACGAACCCGGGGGCCGTGTCCTCGTGACGAGGCAGGGGACGGATTCCCGAGAACTTGTAGACGATCTGCTCGCGCGACACCGGAATGGTGGGGAACACGTGGTGGATGAGATCGAAGAAGTAGTCGACCTCCTCCTCGGTGCACACGGCCACTTCGCGTGGATCGGCATCGATGTCGGTGGTGCCGACGAGAACGCGTCCCTTGAGGGGGTAGATGAGGACGATGCGACCGTCGGAGTGCTCGAAGAAGATCTCGCGTCCGCGGGTCGCCTCGAGCAGTTCGGGGTGGTCGAGCACGATGTGCGAGCCCTTGGTTCCTCCCATGAACCTCGTCTCGGTGCCGAGGGCATCGTTCGTGAGGTCGGTCCAGGGACCCGATGCGTTCACGACGACATCGGCCTGCACAGAGAACTCCGTGCCGCTCTCACGGTCGCGGAGCACGACCTTGTCGCCGTCACGAGAGACGGCTTCGACGTAGTTCAGCGCGTGCGCGCTCGGGTGGGCGGATCGTCCGTCCTGGAGCACGTCCAGAGCCAGGCGCTCGGGGTCGTGCATCGAGGCGTCGTAGTAGGTCGCGGTGTACTTGATCTTGGGGTCGAGAGAAGGCAGCTCGGCGAGCGACTTCTTGCGGCCGAGGAAACGGTGCCGAGGAACGGTGCCACCATCGCGCGAGAAGGTGTCGTAGATCGTCAGCCCGATCTTGATGAGGAAGGCTCCGCGCTCCTGCGGCTTGCCGCTCTTGTGCGTGAGGAAGCGCAACGGCGCGGAGAGGATGCCCGAGAAGGTCGAGTAGATCGGGATGGTCGTCTCGAGCGGCTTCACGTAGTGAGGGGCGATCTTCAGAAGACCGTTGCGCTCCTCCACGGATTCGCGGACGAGTCGGAACTCGCCGTTCTCGAGGTAGCGGATGCCGCCGTGGATCATGTGGCTCGACGCGGAGGAGGCGCCGGAGGCGAAGTCCCCTCGTTCGACGAGCACGACGTCGACTCCCTGCAGCGCCAGGTCGCGGAACGTGGAGATTCCGTTGATCCCGCCGCCGATGACGAGGACGCTCGTGCGCCCGGATTCGCGGACAGCGCGAATCTCCGCGCGCTCCGCCGACGAGTGTGCCGAATCGATCATCGTCGACCCTCTCTTCCTTGCTTGCCACCAGCATCGACCTGTGTGACATCCCGCGCAAGCCCACTGCACATATGTGCAAGGATCGAAGCTGAGGAGGACGTCATGGCCGGTGCAAGCGCGGAATCTCGCGACAGCAAGCTGATCGCGGCGCTCACAGCGGCGCAGCTCTACTACATGCAGGACAAGACCATGGAGGTCATCGCGAAGGAACTCGGCACGTCGAGATCATCGGTCTCACGTCTGCTGAGCTTCGCGCGGGAGAGCGGACTGGTCGACATCAGGATCAACTCGCCGCTCGAGCGTCTCGGGATGCTCGAACACCGGATCCGGGATCGGCATCGAGTGGCCGCGCACGTCGTGCCGATGCCGGAGATCCTCAGCGAGGTCGAGCGCCTCGAGCGCGTGGCTCTGACGGCAGGGCGTCTGCTGTCGCAATTCGTCGACTCGAACATGGTCATCGGCGTCGCGTGGGGGTCGACGATCAGCGCTGTGAGTCGTGGACTCACCCAGAAGGAGACCCACAACACGACCTTCGTGCAGCTCAACGGCGCAGGCAACACCCAGACCACGGGTGTCGAGTACTCCAGCGACATCCTGCAGCGATTCGGCAGTGCGTTCGGCGCGCAGGTCCAGCAGTTCCCGGTGCCCGCGTTCTTCGACGATCCTGCGACGCGCGAGGCGATGTGGCGTGAACGCAGCACGCGACGTGTGCTCGATCTGCAGGCGAAGATGGATGTCGCCGTGTTCAGCCTCGGTTCGCCCGCTGCCGAGGTGCCGAGCCGTGTCTATGTGGGCGGGTACCTCGGACGTGACGACTATCGCAGCCTCCGCGAGGACCATGCGATCGGCGATGTCGCCACGGTCTTCTTCCGCTCCGACGGGTCGTGGCGGGACATCCGGGTGAACGCGCGCGCCACGGGCCCCGGCCTGGATCGACTCCGTCGGGTTCCACGCCGCGTGTGCGTCGTATCCGGCATCCCGAAGCTGGTGAGCCTCCGCGCCGCCCTGGCGGCCGGACTCATCACCGATGTGGTCCTGGACGAGGGACTCGCGAGGCGCCTCGTCGAGGACTGAACAGCGGCGTCCGCCGTCAGGCGTGCCGGGAGCTACGGCTCTTCGGTCGACGACTCGGGTCCGGAACGGAACTCCCTGATCAGATGATGCACGACCGCTGCGAGGTCGCCGTCCGCGGCGTCGGCGACGGCGAGCTGACGCGCGTAGCTGGCACCGCCGTCCAGGATCGTGGCGATGCCGCCGAACTCCCGGCCGCATCCGAGTTCGACAGCGGTCGGTGCCAGTGATTCGAGAGCTTCGGACAGATGCTCGCGAACGGGGCGCTGTGTGCCTGTCGCATCCACGATCACACGGGCGTCGAGCCCGTAGCGTGCCGCCCTCCACTTGTTCTCGCGGTGGAACCAGGCGGGAAGCTCGGGGAGGGTCCGCCCTTCGTCGAGCTGACGTGAGAAGTCCTCGACCAGGACCTGCACGAGCGCGGCGACCGAGGCGAGCTCGGGCAACGTCGACAGCCCGTCGCAGGCGCGCACCTCGATGGTCCCCCAGCGCGGAGCGGGACGGATGTCCCAACGCACCTCCGTGGCATCGGCCATCACCCCGGTGCGCACCATGTCGTCGAGATACGATTCGTATTGCGCCCAGTCGTGCAGGGGCCAGGGGAGCCCGGCGGTGGGAAGCTGCTGGAACACGAGCGCGCGGTTCGATGCGTAGCCGGTCCGCTCTCCCGCCCAGTAGGGACTCGACGCGGCGAGCGACTGTAGATGAGGGAGGTACCCCGCGAGGGCGTTGATGATGGGGAAGACCTTGCGCTGATCCTCGACGCCGATGTGCACGTGGATGCCCCAGATCATCATGTTGCGCCCCCACCACTGCGTGCGTTCGATCAGCGTGTGGTAGCGCGACTTGTCGGTCACCTGCTGGTCGTACCACTGTGCGAACGGGTGACTTCCCGCCGACAGCAGCTCGATGCCAGCGGGATCCGTCGCCGCGCGGACCGCCGCGATGGCGTTCCCGATGTCGTCGACCGCGTGCGCAACGGAGTCGCCGATGCCGCTCGTCACCTCGATCGTGTTGGTGAGCAGCTCGCCCGTGACGGTGTGTCGCTCGTCCGCACTCTCGGCTTCGAGCGCGGCGAGCAGTTCGGGTGCGCGCCCGACGAGGTCACCGCTCACCGGATCGGCGAGCATGATCTCCCATTCGAGACCGACGGTGGACCGGGCCGAAGAGGCGAACTCGAGTTTCACCCGCACAGTCTGGCACGCAGCAGGCGCGACACGGCAACGGGGGTTTCGCCACGTTTCGCGCCCGGCCCTCGGATCTGGCAGAATAGAGGGTCGGACGACCTGCTCGACCCTCTATCCAGCAGGAGTCCACACTCATTAGAGCTTCCGCCGGGTGTGCACCCCACTCTCCAGGCGACCGGTTCGTTTCCTTCCACACAATTCAGGAGAATCGTGGCTGTCAAGATTCGTCTCAAGCGCCTGGGCAAGATCCGCGCGCCGTACTACCGCATCGTCGTCGCCGACTCGAAGACCAAGCGCGATGGTCGCGTGATCGAGGAGATCGGCAAGTACCACCCCACCGAGGAGCCCTCGTTCATCGAGGTCGACTCCGAGCGTGCGCAGTACTGGCTCTCCGTCGGCGCACAGCCGACCGAGCAGGTCGCTGCCATCCTCAAGATCACGGGTGACTGGGGCAAGTTCAAGGGCGACAAGGACGCGAAGTCCACGCTCAAGGTCGCCGAGCCGAAGGCCCCCTTCGAGATCGACGCGTCCAAGAAGTCCGTCGTCAAGCCCAAGGCCGAGAAGAAGGCGGAGGCTCCTGCTGAGGAGGCTCCCGCCGCGGCCGACGCGGAGGCCGCTGAGGCTCCCGCAGCAGACGCAGAGTAATCCGCCGTGCTCGCCGCCGCGCT
This sequence comes from Microbacterium sp. H6, assembly GCF_003314775.1. Lineage (NCBI taxonomy): Bacteria > Bacillati > Actinomycetota > Actinomycetes > Micrococcales > Microbacteriaceae > Microbacterium > Microbacterium sp. H6. The sequence goes on from NZ_QOAY01000306.1 coordinate 83,308, forward strand.
CGAACACATCGTCAAGGGGATCGTCGATCACCCGGAAGATGTCCGCATCAACGAATCCACATCGCCGCGAGGCGACCTCCTCGAGGTGCGTGTGCACCCCGACGACCGTGGACGCGTGATCGGGCGCGGCGGCCGCACCGCGAAGGCCCTTCGCACCCTCGTCAGCGCACTCGCTGACGGGCGGCGGGTCCGCGTCGATGTCGCGGATGACTGACGTGGTGGCGAAGGACCGCAACCAGGGCAAGAACCAGCTGCGAGTCGGGCGTCTCGTCAAGGCGCATGGGCTCAAGGGCGGACTCAAGCTCGAGCTGTACACAGACAACCCCGAGGGGCGCTTCGTCCCCGGAGCCGGTTTCACGTTGCAGGTGCCCGAGGCATCTCCGTGGCACGGCAAGGAGATCACGGTGCGCGAGTACCGGGTGATGAACGGCAACCCCGTCGTGTTCTTCCAGGATGTCGAGGACCGCGACGCGGCTGACAGCCTCGTCCGTGCCATCCTCTGGATCGATCAGGATGTCGACGAGGCCGAAGACGATGCGTGGTTCGATCACCAGCTCGTCGGCCTCGAGGTGGTCCGCGATGACACCGTGATCGGTCGGGTCGTTCGGGTGGAGCATTTCCCCGCACAGGACCTCCTCATCGTCAAGGCAGGCGAGGACGAGGTGATGGTGCCCTTCGTCTCCGCCATCGTCCCCACCGTCGATGTGCAGGCCGGTCGCGTGATCGTCACCCCGCCGCCCGGCCTCTTCGAGGAGGTCCCGGAGTCCACTGACGCCGAGCCGCAGGCAGGCGCGGACGCCGACGCGTCCGAGTGATCGCTGATACGGGTCCCCGTGCGCATCGACGTCCTCTCGATCTTTCCGTCCTACTTCGACGGTCTGACGCTCTCGCTGCTCGGAAAGGCTCAGGCGACCGGGATCATCGATCTCCGCATCCGAGACCTTCGCGACTGGACCTCGGACCGTCATCGCACCGTTGACGACACCCCCTACGGCGGCGGAGCGGGCATGGTGATGAAGCCGGAGCCCTGGGGACTCGCCCTCGATGACATCAGTGAAGCAGCTGCCGCAACGGTCGCTGAACGTCCCACCATCATCTTCCCGTCGCCCGCCGGAGAGGTGTTCACCCAGAAGACCGCGCGTGATCTGGCGACTCGCGAACATCTCATCTTCGGCTGCGGCCGCTACGAGGGCATCGACGAGCGCGTGTTCGAGTACGCCGCCGAGCGGGGCGATGTCCGGCTGATCAGTCTCGGCGACTACGTCCTCAACGGGGGAGAGGTCGCCACGATGGCGATGATCGAGGCCATCGGCCGGCTGATCCCTGGTGTCGTCGGCAATCCCGAGAGCCTCGTCGAGGAATCCCACGAGGACGGTCTGCTCGAGTATCCGTCGTACACCAAGCCCGCATCGTGGCGGGGACGATCGGTGCCCGACGTGTTGCTGAGCGGAAACCATGCGGCGATCGCCGCGTGGCGCCACGAGCAGCAGATCGAGCGAACACGGTCGCGCCGTCCCGATCTCCTCGACGACACGTCGCCGTCTTCCTGACTGAGGCCTCGAACCGGGAACGTGTCTCTCAGAGCATGCGCTCGGAGGCACCGTCGATCTCGAACACGACCCCGTGTGGGTGCCTCAGCCCGAGTGCGGTGGAGGCATCCAACCCTCGCAGTTCCGCACGCAGCATGCGCCCGATCATCTCGTGACTGATGAGAAGGGGGATACCTTGTGACACCCATCCGCAGCTGCTGAGCGCCTTGCGTGCGCGCGCTCTGGCCTGCGCGTAGCTCTCCCCGCCGGGAAAGGCCCACCCGTAGCGGTTGGCCGCCCGCTCTTCCCTTGCGGTCGGATACTCCGCGTCGATCTCCTCCCACGTCAGGCCGCTGAGCTCGCCATGGTCGAGCTCAGCGAGCTCGGGCACCTCGACCACGTCGGCACCGAGGCGCTCTGCGACGATCGTCGACGTGTGTACCGCCCTGCCGAGCGGACTGGAGCACACCGTGCGCACGTCGACGTCCGTCAACCGATCCGCGATCGCATGCGCTTGTTCGACTCCCTCGGGAGTGAGGGGCGAATCAAGCTGCCCCTGCAGGCGATGCTCTCTGTTCCACTGGGTCTGCCCGTGACGCGCGAGGAGCACTCGCTCCGGCACATGACGATCCTGCGGAATCATGGACTCAGGATGGCACACCGGAGCGCCGACCGCGCCTGCGTGCTACGTCTGCACGACCCGATACGACGATCAGTACCGTGGCAGGTCAGTCGACGCCGAGGAACGACCGGTCGGTCAGGATGATCGGGCCCTGCTCGGTGATCGCGATCGTGTGCTCGGAGTGCGCGCCGCGGGACCCGTCTGCGCTGCGCAGCGTCCACCCGTCGGGGTCTGTGACGAGTTCGTCGGTCGTGGCGAGAAGCCAGGGCTCCAAGGCGAGGACGAGGCCGGCGCGCAGGGGGAAGCCACGACCGGGGCGGCCGTCGTTGGGGACGTGGGGATCGCCGTGCATCGTCCGGCCGACGCCGTGGCCGCCGAAGTCGGTGTTGATCGAGTAACCCTCACCGTGTGCGATCGTGGCGACCGCTGCGGAGATGTCGCCGATGCGGTTCCCGACGGATGCGGCGTCGATCGCCGCGGTCAGGGCGCGCTCGGTCGTGTCGATGAGTCGGAGATCTTCGTCGCTGGCTGTTCCGACGACGAACGAGACGGCGGAATCGGCGACCCAGCCGTCGACTGCGACAGCGAAGTCGAGGGTGACGAGGTCGCCATCGCGGAGCACGTAGTCATGGGGGAGGCCGTGCAGCACGGCGTCGTTGACGGAGGTGCAGATGACCTTCCCGAACGGACTCGCTCCGAACGAGGGGTGATAGTCGATGTAGCACGACTCGGCGCCGGCGCGACGGATCATGTCGTGTGCGCGACGATCGATCGAGAGCAGGTTGGTTCCGACCTTGGTCTCGTCACGCAACGTCGCCAGGGTTTCGGCGACGAACCGCCCTGCGGCGCGCATCTCTTCGATCTCGGCGGGGGTGCGCAGTTCGATCATCGGTTGTCCTCTCGTCCCTCCCATTCTCCCTGATCGTGAGGCCGAGGAAGGCCGAGCGCTCTCAGCGAACACAGGAGCGCGCGTCGGATCGTCGTCGTACGATCTCAGCATGTGGTTGCGACAGGCCTACTTCCGATGGCTTCTCCCGGCGGCCTTCCTGCTGCCCCTGTGGCTGCTGATCGGGTGGGGTGTCTTCCAGGGCGGCTGGTCGATCCTGTGGGTGCTGCTCGTCGCCATGCCCTCCGTGTTCCTCGGGCAGCTTCTCCTCACCCTTCTGACGCGGTCCCGTCCGTCCGTCCGCATCGAGCGAGCGGTCTCGTGGTGGGACGTCGCCGGGTTCACGATCTGGAACGGCCTCACGATCGCGGTCGGGTTCTTCATCGACGGCGCATTCCCGTGGTTGCTCACGGGGGCTATCGTCGCGGGGATCGCGCTGATCTGGCTGCAGTTGTGGCAGCTGTGGAACGAAGCGAGGGGAAGTGGGGCGCGGTTGCGCGAGACCATCTCCTGGTCCACGATCCCCACCGTCGATGAGCCGACCGTGCCGACGCGTGCGCACGAGGTCATCGTGGTGCGGGAGACGGACACCCGGGACTGACATCGCGTTTTGGTCCGTCACCGCATTCGTGGCAGAATGAATGTTTGTGCTGTGACCGGCTCTGCCACAGGGGAGCCCGCGGACGCGTCAGCTCCGTACAGTTCAACCCTTTTCTTGTTCCTTTGAATACATGCATGCGACCTGTGGCGGGTGCAGAGAGAGACGATCATGCAGATCCTCGACGCCGTCGACGCGGCTTCCCTCCGTTCGGACATCCCGGACTTCTTCCCCGGTGACACCGTCAAGGTGCACGTCAACATCACCGAGGGCAACCGCTCTCGTATCCAGGTCTTCCAGGGCGTCGTCATCGGTCGCCAGGGTGACAGCGTGCGCGAGACGTTCACCGTGCGCAAGATCAGCTTCCAGGTCGGCGTCGAGCGTACCTTCCCGGTGCACTCCCCGGTGATCGACCACATCGAGGTCGTCACCCGCGGTGACGTGCGTCGCGCGAAGCTCTACTACCTCCGCCAGCTGCGTGGCAAGAAGGCGAAGATCAAGGAGAAGCGCGACCGCTGAGTCGACGCATCTCCGAAGCACCCCGGGACACGATGTCCCGGGGTGCTTCGTTCTCCCTCCGGTGTGCGACCCTAGATATCGTCGCCGCGCGCCGGCGCATGATCGCGAAGGAACCAGATGACTGAATCCCCATCCGCGCCCACGTCCAGACGACGCCGCGGGTTCCTGGTCTTCCTTCGAGACGTGCTGGTGATCGTGGTGATCGCCGCGTTGGTCTCCTTCGTCGTGAAGACCTTCGTGGTCCGTTCGTTCTACATCCCCTCCGCGTCGATGGAGCGCACGCTCCTGGTCAACGACCGCATCCTCGTCGACGAGCTCACTCCGCGCTGGACCGACTACGAGCGCGGAGACGTCGTCGTCTTCAAGGACCCGGGAGGCTGGCTGGACGGACAGCCGCAGACGCCCGCGCAGCCGCCTCTGGTCGAGGCCGTCGACTGGGTACTGAACTTCGTGGGCATCTCCGCCACCGACTCCCAGGATCATCTCGTCAAACGGGTGATCGGGCTTCCCGGCGACCACGTGGTCTGCTGCAATGCGCTCGGACAGATCACGATCAACGGTGCGCCCATCGACGAGCTCAGCTACCTGAATCTCCCTCAGGGCGACACTGCCGCGTCGAACGAGCCGTTCGATGTCGTGGTCCCGGAGGATTCCGTGTGGCTGCTGGGTGACAACAGAGACCGCTCGCGCGACGCCCGCGCGCACCAGGACCTGCCCAGCGGAGGCTTCGTCCCGATGGAGAACATCGTGGGCAAGGCGTTCCTCACGACCTGGCCGTTGAACCGGCTGGGACCGATCGACGGCCACCACGAGATCTTCAACGGCGTTCCGGATCCGGAATGACCGTCATCGCGCCGAAGCTCACCCTGGAACGTCGGCTCCTCGGTGAATGCGAACTGATCATCTCCCTGGACGAGGTCGGTCGTGGTGCGCTCGCGGGGCCGGTCGCGGTGGGTGCTGCCGTGATGGATGCGACCGGTGCCCGCCGTCGTGTGCCCGAAGGATTGCGTGATTCGAAGCTCGTGACGGAGAAGCGCAGGCCGGAGGTGGCCGCCCGTGCCGCCGCGTGGGTGCAGGCGTCAGCGGTCGGTTGGGCGAGTGCGGCGGAGGTCGACGAGGTCGGCATCATGAGGGCGCTCGGACTCGCCGCGTCCCGCGCGGTCTCGGCCGTCGCTGCGCAGGGTGCCGTGCTCGACGGAGCCCTCATCCTGCTCGACGGGAACCACGACTACGTGTCGAAGGTGCACCCGACTCCGCTGAATGTGCGTCCCGTGGTCAAGGCGGACCGTGATTGTGCTTCGGTATCGGCGGCCTCCGTCATCGCGAAGGTCGCGCGGGACGGCTACATGGCGGAGCTTCATGAGACGCATCCCGCGTATCAGTGGAACCGCAACAAGGGCTATGCCAGCATCGAGCACCGCGATGCGATCCGGACGATCGGGCTGTCGCCGCACCACAGGGCGTCGTGGGCCATAGCTGACGCTCCCACGCTGTTCTGACAGAGGCACCGAGGACGCGCCCCGGCAGCCGATGACGCTCCCCGGTGCCCGCGACTCTAGGATGGACACATCATGGATGAGGAAGCCTTCGACGACTACGACCGCGAACTCGAGCTGGCACTGTTCCGGGAGTATCGGGATGTGGTGTCGCAGTTCCAGTACGTCGTGGAGACCGAGCGCCGGTTCTACCTGGCCAATGACGTGAACGTCGTCCGCCGGGACACCGAGCACGACTTCTATTTCGAGATCTCGATGACGGACGTCTGGGTGTGGGACATCTACCGTGCCGATCGCTTCGTGAAGGCTGTGCGCGTGCTCACGTTCAAGGACGTCAACGTCGAGGAGCTGCAGCGCAGGGAGTTCGAACTCCCGCAGGAGCTCTCGCTCGACGGCGAGTGACGAAGACTCTCGCGCCGATGCGCCCGGACTCACTCCACACTGCGCTGAAGAGCTGACTTCTCCCCAGACGCCGTGAATCTGCAGCCGTGCCCCGACCCCGGGAAGCGTGTCCACGTGATGCTGGGCAGATGGCAGCGAAGGATGAACTCGGAAGAGCGGGAGAAGACCGCGCCGCGCAACATCTGAGGAGCAGCGGGTACACCGTGCTCGCGAGGAACTGGCGGTGCGCACAGGGTGAGATCGACATCGTCGCCGTATGCGGCGATCATCTCGCCGTGGTGGAGGTCAAGACACGGCGGACGGACGCATTCGGGCACCCGTTCGAGGCGATCGACGCGCGCAAGCGCCGGCGGCTCTGGCAACTGGCGCAGGCGTGGATCGCAGAGCATCCGGGAGTCGCGCGAGGGCGAGACGTGCGCCTCGAGGCGATCGGCATCATCGGAGCCGATCCGACCACCGGTGTGCTCGAGCATCTCGTGGACATCGCGTGAGCACCGCGCGCACCTGGGCCGTCGCACTGACCGGCGTGGACGGACACCTCGTCGAGGTCGAGGCCGACATGTCGAGCCAGACGCCCGAGTTCCGGATCATCGGTCTTCCTGACAAGTCATTGGGCGAAGCCGTCCAGCGCGTGCACAACGCCTGCAAGAACGCCGGTTTGGATCTGCCACGTCGACGGCTCACCGTCAATCTCTCGCCCGCAAGCCTTCCGAAGCATGGCGCCGGGTTCGACCTGGGCGTGGCCGTGGCGTGTCTGGCGGCGGGCGGAGCCGTCGAGTCGCGTTCCATCGCCCGGACGGTCCATATCGGTGAACTCGGTCTCGACGGCAGGATCCGACCGGTGCCCGGTGTCCTCCCCGCGGTCTTCGCGGCGGCACGAGCGGGATTCGAGACGGCGATCGTGCCATACGGGAACGAGGCAGAGGCGAGGCTGGTGCCCGGTATCGACGTACGCGCAGCCGGGTCTCTGGCGGAGGTCGCCGTCTGGCACGGCGCCGACGTGGAGGTGCCCGATGTCGAATTCGTGGAGGTCGCATCCGACACGCGGAGCTCGCGCGACGCCCTCGATCTCGCCGACGTGATCGGGCAGGAGGAGGCCGTCGAAGCTCTCGTCGTCGCCGCTGCCGGTGGGCACCACTTGCTCTTGAGCGGTCCTCCCGGCGCCGGAAAGACGATGCTCGCCCGGCGTCTCCCCGGCATCATGCCCGCACTCGATGAAGAGGAGGCACTCGAGGTCGCATCCGTTCGCTCGCTCAGTGGAGAAGCGGTGTCCGCGCTGGATTCTCTCCCTCCGCTGGAGGCCCCGCACCACAGCGCGTCGGTCGCGGCACTGGTCGGTGGCGGGTCCCGTGCCGCGAGACCGGGAGCGATAGCGCGTGCGCACCGCGGCGTGTTGTTCCTCGATGAAGCGGCCGAGTTCTCACGCGTCGCGCTGGATGCGCTGCGCCATCCGTTGGAGTCGGGGGTGATCGCTGTGCATCGGGCCGGATTCACCGCGACCTTCCCCGCGAAATTCCAGCTCGTGCTCGCGATGAATCCCTGTCCCTGCGGAAATCATGGGGTGCGCGGTGCGGAATGCGTGTGCCCGCCGATGGCGATCAGACGCTACGCCACCCGTCTGTCCGGACCGCTCCGCGATCGCATCGACATCGATCTCCAGGTGACGAGGGTCGCCGCATCGCGGGCGATGGGTGACGCGAGTGCGGAGCTGACAACCGAGCGGGCGCGGGACCGTGTCGCGGACGCGCGGGCGAGAGCAGCGTCGCGTTGGCGGAGCACCCGATGGCGTCGCAATGCGGATGTGCCGGGCACCTGGCTGCGGCAGGGAGCGCTCCGGCTGCCCGCTTCGACGCGATCGCCGCTCGATCGGGCCCTGGAGCGTGGAGCGCTGACACTTCGCGGCTACGACCGCGTTCTCCGGGTCGCATGGACGATGGCGGACCTGGCTGCGCTGGACAGGCCGGGAACCGATGAGATCGGCCGCGCGCTGCACCTTCGACGGGGGTTGCCGCGATGATCGACGAGCTCCTGGCCGACGCCGAAGCTGTGGCCCTCACGGAACAGATCCACCCGGGTGGGAGTATGGACGAGTGCATGGCACGCGCCGCATGGACCGTGATCGCGGAGCCGGGCGATGCCGTCGCCGGCGCTCTGATCGCGGAGCTCGGTGCTGCGGAAGCACTCGCCGTGGCCGTGGGGAACTCGTCATCGCTGCTGTCTCCCGGGCGCGCGAACGCGGCGGCATCCCGCATGCTCGCCGACGGGCGTGCACGTTGGACCCCGCGGGCAGCACCACGAGCCGTGCTGGCAGCGCTCCACGGAGCCGCTGCCGCTGGTGTCCGGCTGCTGATTCCCGGCGACGCGGCGTGGCCCGTCGCCCTCGACGATCTCGGACCGCATGTCCCCGCCGCACTGTGGGTGCGGGGTCGTGTGGAGCTGCTCGACCATCAGCCTCGCGTGTCCATCGTCGGTGCGCGCGCCTCCTCGGGATACGGCGAGCACGTGGCCTCAGAGATCGCGGGAGATCTGGCAGCCACAGGCGTGGTGATCGTTTCGGGCGGTGCGTACGGGATCGACGGAGCCGCCCATAGAGCTGCCCTCGGAGTGGAGGGCGCGACGGTGGCCTTCCTCGCGGGCGGGGTCGACCGTGCTTATCCGGCGGGGCACCAGGCGCTCCTGAGGCGGATCGCCGAAGAGGGGGCACTGGTGAGCGAGCCACCCTGCGGCACGGCGCCCACGAAGTGGAGGTTCCTGGCGAGGAATCGTCTGATCGCCGCACTGGGACACGCGACGGTCGTCGTGGAAGCGGGCTGGAGGAGTGGATCGCTGAACACCGCCGGTCACGCTGCGACGCTCGGGCGTCCACTCGGTGCCGTCCCCGGAGCGGTGACCTCCGCGTCCTCAGCGGGATGCCATCGGTTGCTGCGCGAGTACGACGCGCAGTGTGTCACATCGGCGCAGGAGGTGCGCGAGCTGTTCGGCGCGATAGGTCATCGACCCGACACGAGCCCGGGGGAGCGGGATCCTCACCACGCTCGCATCCTGGAGGTCATGACCGTTCGGGCACGCCTCTCCATCGACGAGGTCGCCCGCCGGTCGGGGCTCTCCCCTGATCGCGTCCGATCAGTGCTCGGACTGCTGCACCTGGAAGGAGATGTCGCACTCGACAGCGCGGGGTGGCACCGGGCTGCGCCGCCCAGACGGTAGCCGATCCGACGGCGAGGCTGCCGGTCAGGGAGCTCGATCGCGGCAAGCTGGGGTCATGGAGATCGCGGCGGCCGCAGACGCATTCGCCGACCACCTGCTGCGGGTGCGTCGGCTGTCGTCGGCGACGGTGAAGGCCTATCGCTCCGACCTTCGCGACCTCGCCGCTTCTGCAGGGGGAGTCGCCGTCGAGGACGTCGACCTGGAAGTCCTCCGGGACTGGCTCTGGAACGCCACGCAGCGTGGAGACGCGCGGTCCACTCTCGCGCGCCGCGCCGCGACCGCACGGTCCTTCTTCGGCTGGGCAACTGAACAGGGGATCGCCGCGCATGACCCGAGCCTGAGATTGGTCGCGCCGAAGAAGGGGAGGACGTTGCCGACGGTCGCCTCGCGCGATGCGATGTCCGAGCTCCTCGACGCGCATCGCGCCACAGCGTCGGAGGTTGACCCGCTCGCGCTGCGAGACCATGCCATCCTCGAGCTGCTCTACGGGTCCGGTATCCGCGTCTCCGAGCTTTGCGGTCTGGACGTCGACGATCTCGACCTCGAGCGCGGCACAGCCCGAGTGGTCGGCAAGGGAGACAAGGAACGCGTCGTCCCCTACGGGGCGCCGGCACGAGATGCGCTCTCCGCGTACCTGCGACGAGGAAGGCCGGTCCTCATCGCCAGGTCACGGACCTTCACCCCCGCCGTGATGCTCGGAAGCAGAGGAGGGCGAGTGGGCCCGCGAACGGTGTACGAACTCGTCGCGCGTGTCCTGGCACCGATCGTCGGCGCGGAGACGATCGGTCCGCACGCGCTCCGTCATACCGCCGCCACCCACCTCCTCGACGGCGGAGCGGACCTGCGGGCGGTGCAGGAGATACTCGGGCATGCCAGCCTCGGCACCACGCAGATCTACACGCACGTCTCGACCGAGCGCCTGACGGCCACCTACCGGCTCGCCCATCCCCGCGCCTGACTCCGACGACTCGGAAGCTCGATCACGGGGCTTCGCAGCAGGGGAGGAGCACTGCGCGCGGAACATCGCCGAAGAGAAGCATCGGGTTGATGTAGTCCCCGTCGAGACGCACGCCGAGATGGATCGCGCCGGGCGGTGTATGCCCGCCAGCATCGACCACTCCGATCTCCTGACCCTCCGCAACGAGATCGCCGACCAGGAGATCGGATCGCAACGGTTCGAATGTCGACACCAGCCCGCCGGCGTGCTCGATGGTGATGAGCTGCCGATCCACGACCGTCCCGCGGAAAGCGACGACTCCGTCAGCAGGAGCCGAGACCGTCGTCCCCATCGCGGCGCTGAGATCGACGCCACGATGCCCGGCGCCGTATCTATGAGCCGGAGCGCGGTAGGGCGCGATGACCGAGCGTGGTCCGGTGACCGGCCAGCTCCAGGCGGGTACGTCAGGCTCGTCGGACCGCGCCGCCGCGCCGGGGGAGAGCATCACTGCGAAGACGACCGTCGAGACGACGAGAAGAGTCGCGGTGAGCAGGGCTCGTGTTCTGGATCTCAAGCGCATGAAGGCATCCTGATGGCTCGACGCTGCCGCGGTGCACCGTGCGCAGTACGGCGTACACATCCGGGGAGTAAGACGTGACACGACGCCACTGTGCAGAGGAAGCCACTGTGCAGAGGAAGCCACGGTGCAGAGGAAGCCACGGTGCAGGGGAAGCCACGGTGCAGGGGAGCCGGCCGTCTGATCCTGTATGCTGGAGGAGCACCTCGAGATCGAGGTGACTACGCGTGCCCAGAGCGACTCGTTTCGCGGCATCCACTCCCACAGGTCCTGTCCTCCGACAGGCGGGTGTGAGCCGGGCACCAGGGAGTCCGATCATCCGGTCGGCTTGCAACCTCAACGGCGCAGAATCGCGCCAGAACCAGGAGACGACCATGGCTGTGGTCACCATCCGCCAGCTGCTCGACAGCGGCGTGCACTTCGGACACCAGACCCGTCGGTGGAACCCGAAGGTCAAGCGCTTCATCCTCACCGAGCGCAGCGGCATCCACATCATCGACCTCCAGCAGTCGCTCGGCTACATCGACAAGGCGTACGACTTCGTCAAGGAGACGGTCGCCCACGGCGGCACCATCCTCTTCGTCGGCACCAAGAAGCAGGCGCAGGAGATCCTGGCGGAGCAGGCGACGCGTGTCGGCCAGCCGTTCGTGAACCAGCGCTGGCTCGGCGGTCTCCTCACCAACTTCCAGACGATCTCGAAGCGTCTGGCTCGTATGAAGGAGCTCGAGGAGCTCGACTACGAGACCCCGGCGAACAGCGGCTTCACGAAGAAGGAGCTGCTCCTCAAGAAGCGCGAGCTCGACAAGCTGCACAAGTCGCTCGGTGGTATCCGCAACCTCACGAAGACGCCGTCTGCCATCTGGGTCGTCGACGCCAAGCGCGAGCACCTCGCCATCGACGAGGCCAAGAAGCTCGGCATCCCCGTGATCGGCATCCTCGACACGAACGCCGACCCGGACGACTTCCAGTACCCGATCCCCGGCAACGACGACGCCATCCGTTCGGTGTCGCTGCTCACCCGCATCATCGCGGACGCTGCGGCCGAGGGTCTGCAGCAGAAGCACAACCCGGAGACCGGTGACGCCGAGCCTCTCGCCGACTGGGAGAAGGAGCTCCTCGAGGCCCCCGCACAGGAGGTCCAGGAGTCCGCTGACGCCGCCGAGGTCACCACCGCGGATGACGCTGCCGCGGTCGTCGAGACCCCCGCTGCCGACGAGACCGCCGCCGACGAGGCCGGTGCAGAGGCACACGACGAGGCGATCGCCGCCGCTTCCGGTGAGGAGACCGCTGAGGTCGCCGCCGCCGAAGCCGCTGACGCCAAGTAATCCCTCGTACACACACCTAACGAAGCAAGGAGCCACCACACATGGCCAACTTCACCATCGCTGACCTGAAGGCGCTGCGCGAGCAGCTCGGCACCGGAATGGTCGACACCAAGAAGGCGCTCGAGGAGGCCGACGGAGACGTCGCGAAGGCCACCGAGATCCTGCGTCTCAAGGGTGCGAAGGGCAACGCGAAGCGCGCTGACCGTTCGACCAGCGAGGGACTCATCGTCGCTCGCGAGCAGGATGGCGCCGTGACGCTCATCGAGCTCGCGTGCGAGACGGACTTCGTCGCGAAGAACGAGCGCTTCATCGCGCTGGCCGACAAGGTCGCCGACGCCGCTGCCGCGGTGAAGGCCGACTCGGTCGACGCCGCCCTGGCTGCATCCGCCGGCGACAAGAGCGTCGAGCAGGTCATCTCCGAAGAGGCTGCGATCATCGGCGAGAAGGTCGAGCTGCGTCGAGTGCGCACGATCTCCGGCGACAAGGTCGAGGTCTACCTGCACCGCACGAGCAAGGACCTGCCGCCGCAGATCGGCGTCGTCGTCGCCTACACGGGTGACGACGCCGAGACCGCGCGCAGCATCGCTCAGCACATCTCCTTCGCCAACCCGTCGTACCTGTCCCGCGAGGACGTCCCGGCGGACGCTGTCGAGAAGGAGCGCGAGATCGTCACCGAGATCTCCCGCAATGAGGGCAAGCCGGAAGCGGCTCTCCCGAAGATCGTCGAAGGCCGCGTCTCCGCGTTCATCAAGCAGGTCGCCCTGCTCGAGCAGGACTACGCCAAGGACAACAAGCTCTCTGTCGCCCAGGTGGCGAAGGACGCCGGTATCACCGTCACGGACTTCGCGCGCTTCAAGGTCGGCGCGTAGCAACGTCGAAGGGGTTCGGATCGTCATGATCCGAACCCCTTCTTCATGCCCACGAGGCACTATCTTGAATCGGGACGAGAGGACACCCACCCATGACTGAACGCACCGGACGCCGCCGCGTCCTTCTCAAGCTCTCCGGAGAGGCCTTCGGCGCTGGACAGCTGGGCGTCAACCCGGATGTCGTCAGCCAGATCGCGCGCGACATCGCCGCTGCCGTCGACCGCGTCGAGGTGGCGATCGTCGTCGGGGGAGGGAACTTCTTCCGCGGAGCCGAGCTGAGCCAGCGCGGCATGGACCGTGGACGCGCCGATTACATGGGAATGCTCGGCACGGTCATGAACGCACTTGCGTTGCAGGACTTCCTCGAGCAGGCCGGTGCCGCCACGCGCGTGCAGTCGGCGATCTCGATGACTCAGGTCGCGGAGCCCTACATCCCGCGTCGGGCTGAGCGTCACCTCGAGAAGGGGCGCGTCGTGATCTTCGGAGCCGGCGCGGGTCTTCCGTACTTCTCGACCGACACGGTCGCGGCTCAGCGTGCGCTGGAGATCGGTGCGGAGGAGGTCCTCGTCGCCAAGAACGGCGTCGATGCCATCTACACCGCGGATCCGAACAAGCACGCCGACGCCGAGCGCATCGAGCGGGTCACCTACAGCGACGCACTGCAGCGGGGCCTGAAGGTGGTCGATTCGACAGCGTTCAGTCTCTGCATGGACAACAACATGAACATGCGGGTCTTCGGCATGGAGCCGGCGGGCAACGTCACCCGCGCTCTGCTCGGAGACCCGATCGGCACGCTGGTCACCACCTGAGTGTGCGACGGGCGGAGACGACTTCGCCCGATAGAATTTGCAGAACACCCCGACGATAGGAGTCACCGTGATCGCGGACGTCCTCGCTGAAACCACCACTCGCATGAACCGGGCGGTCGAAGCTGCCAAGGAGGACTTCTCCACGGTGCGCACCGGTCGTGCGAACCCGCAGATGTTCCAGAAGGTGCTCGTGGACTACTACGGCACTCCCACGCCGATCGCGCAGCTCGCGTCCCTGGCGAACCAGGAGGCGCGGACGCTCATCATCACGCCGTACGACAAGTCCGCTCTGAAGGCGATCGAGCAGGCCATCCGCGACATGCCGAACCTCGGTGCGAATCCCACGAACGACGGCAACCTGGTGCGTGTGACAATGCCGGAGCTCACCGCCGAGCGGCGCAAGGAGTACGTCAAGCTCGTCAAGACCAAGGCAGAGGACGCGAAGGTCCACGTCCGTGGCATCCGCCGCAAGGCCAAGGATGAGCTGGACGCGCTCAAGAGCGAGCTCGGCGAGGATGAGATCGCTCGCGGTGAGAAGGAGCTCGATGTTCTGACGCGCCAGCATGTCGATCTCATCGATGACGCGCTGAAGCGCAAAGAGGCAGAACTCCTCGAGGTGTAGTCGGGATGTCTGACGAAACGCGAGATGCCGACGACGACAAGCCGTTCGCGCGTCGAGACGCGCATCACGGTACCCCGTCCGAAGGCGTCCCGCTCGTCGATGCGGCGTTCCCCACGTTCGACAGTGCCGAGGTACCCCCTCGGCCGCCACTTCCAGCCCCCGCGGACCGCGTCGCAGTCGGGGACATCAGCTCCCTGGACACGGCAGATCACAACGCCATCCGCGAGCAGTGGCGGGCGGCGAGGGATGAGCTCGGCAGCCACGTCTCCCACGCACGTGACCAGCTCGACCAGGCGAACGAGCGCATCAAGGAGCGCACCGGCCGGGATCTCATCCTCGCCACGGTGATCGGCCTCGCGTTCGGAGCTGCGCTGCTCGGCTCCCTGCTCTTCCTCAAGGTGCTCTTCGTCCCGTTCGCCCTCGCGGCCGCGTTGCTGGGCGTGTACGAGCTCTCGAGAGCCCTGCGGGGTTCCGGGCGGCGAGTCGACGTGGTGCCCCAACTGATCGCAGCCACTTTCCTGGTGCTTTCGGCATACTTCGCGGAGCCGTGGCTCTGCTGGGTGATGCTCTTCGTGTCCGTTGCCTTCGTGATCGTCTGGCGACTCATCGCGCAGATGGTGGAGAAGGACGGACGGACTTACGGCGACGTGCTCGCAGACGCCGTGATCAGCGGCTTCGTCCAGGTGTACGTCCCCTTCCTCGCGGGTATCGCGCTCATCCTGCTCAAGCAGGAGGGCGGTGAGTGGTGGGTGCTCAGCTTCATCGCGATCGCCGTCGCCGCCGACACGGGTGCCTACGCCGCCGGTCTGGCCTTCGGCCGACACCCCATGGCGCCGAAGATCAGTCCGAAGAAGACCTGGGAAGGGTTCGGAGGTGCGGTCGCCGCGTCCATCGCCGCTGGCGTGCTGCTGGCGATCTTCCTCCTGGAGCTGCCGTGGTGGTGCGGCCTCGTGTTCGGTGTCTCGATCCTGCTCTCAGCGACGCTCGGCGACCTGGGCGAATCCATGCTGAAGCGCGACCTCGGCATCAAGGACATGAGTTCCTGGTTGCCGGGTCACGGCGGGCTGCTCGATCGACTCGACAGCATCCTTCCCTCCACCATCCCCGCTCTGTGTCTCTACTTCCTCTTCTCTCCTTGGGTGGCTCTGTGATGACCGAAGATCAGTTGGACGAACAGCCCACGCAGGCGCCCGCGGCGTTCGCCCTCACCTCCGGACGCGTGCGCGGATACCACCGTGCAGCCGTCGACACGTTCCTCGCCTCGGCCCGCCGCGCCTTCGAAGAGGGCGGCGCTGACCTCAGCGCGGAGGATGTGCGGACGGCCTCGTTCCCTCTGGTCAAGAACGGCTACGTGGTCGCCGATGTCGATGCTGCACTCGGACGCGTCGAAGATGCCTTCGCCGCGCGGGAACGCGAGCGAGTGGTGCGCGCACAGGGGGCCGGAGCCTGGGTCGAGCGGGCACGGGAGGACGCGCAGGTCATCTTGGATCACCTGGCTCGCCCCCGTCGGCATCGTTTCGCCCGCACCGGGGTGCTCACTTTCGGCTATCGTCTCGACGAGGTCGACCACGTGTCGACCCGCATCGTTCGTTACCTGCGTGACGGGGACGCCCTGACCGCCGAGCAGCTGCGGTCCGCAGCCTTCCGGATGCAGCGCGGCGGGTACCGCGAGGAGCAGGTGGATGCCCTTCTCGACGCCACGATCGACGTCATCCTCGCGGTTCGTTGAGGTTCCTGATGGTCGATTCAGGCGACCTTGCGTAGACTGTCCCTCATCGTGAACTCCCGAAACGACATGACTCTAGACAGAAACGACCGTTCGCCTGTGCCCGCAGCGAAGGCCGGTTCGGCGCGCACGGGCACCCGTCGCTGGTCTCGGAGCCGCGGCGTCGTCGGCGTCTTCAGCGCCCTCGCGGTCGTCGGCTTCGCCGGCGCGCTCGTCGCTCCGACCGGGGTAGCACTGGCCGCGCCGGCACCGGAGGAGTCGCCGGACTCGGCGTATTCGCTCGCGCTCGCTGACACGCAGAACCTCACCGTCACCGTCGAAGGTGCCGAGATCGCGCCGGTCGTGCGCGGAGGCTTCGAAGTGTACGTGAAGCCGAAACCGGCTCCCGTCCCCACGGTTGCTGCAGCGCCCAAGACCGGGTCGTCCGGCGGTTCATCCCGCGGCGCGCTTCCTCCGTACACGGGTGGTGGGGCTCCTGCGGAGTGGATGGCCGCCGCCGGTATCGCGCAGAGCGACTGGCAGTACGTCGACTACGTCGTATCGCGTGAGAGCGGCTGGAACCCCAACGCCACGAACAAGTCGTCAGGGGCATGTGGACTGGTGCAGGCTCTGCCCTGCAGCAAGGTTCCCGGCAACGGCTACAACCCGGTCGACAACCTCCGCTGGGCGACGGGCTACGCGACCGGCCGCTACGGCAGCTGGGCCGGCGCCTACAACTTCTGGGTCAACAACCACTGGTGGTGAGCAGGCACGATGCCCCGCTCTCGCAGACGCCCTTCGGCGCGCCCTGAATCCGAGGACTCATTCGATCGTCTCCTCGCCGGCTGGAAGCGCACCGAGACTCGACGTGGCAGCGAGTGGACCGTTCAACCGGTGTCGGCCGCGCAGGCGCAGAAGGAGTACGTGTGCCCCGGCTGCGGCCGGGGCATCGTCGCCGGGACAGCTCATCTCGTCGCCTGGCGTGCGGACGGGGTACTCGGGGACGCCGCTGACCTGGCGGCCCGTCGGCACTGGCACACGCGCTGTTGGAGGCTTGCATGACCATCGAGATCCGTGGACCGCTGGAGTTGCCCGCACGACGCGAGGACATCGAACTGATCACGGCGGACGGCCTCACCCTCGTCGGGGAGCTCTCTCAGCCCGAGGACGCACCACCGGTCGCGACGCTCGTGACGTTGCATCCCCTGCCGACCGCCGGCGGCTTCATGGACTCGCACATCATCCGGAAGGCGGCCGCACGGCTGCCCGCCCTCGCAGACCTGGCCGTCCTGAGGTTCAACACGCGAGGCACCACATCCCCACGAGGCACCAGCGACGGGAGTTTCGACGGGGGAGCCGCTGAACAGTTCGACGTGGCCGCCGCGATGGACTTCGTCCGCGAGCGCGCTCTACCGCGCCCCTGGCTGCTCGGATGGTCCTTCGGCACGGAGCTCGCTCTGAAGTACGGCCGGGAGCACGACATCGAAGGCATCATCCTTCTCTCGCCGCCGCTGCACCGCGCCACGCCGGAAGAGGTCGCCGCCTGGGCGTCGACCGACCGCACCGTCGTGGTCCTGGTGCCGGAGCTCGACGACTATTTGCGTCCGGCCGAGGCAAAGGACCGCTTCGCCTCGATTCCGCACGCCACGCTCATCGCGGTGGAGGGCGGCAAGCATCTCTGGGTGGGCGAGACGCAGACGCGGCGCGTGCTCACCGAGATCGTCGCGGCGGTCAACCCCTCCGCATTGCCTCTCGCCACCCACTGGCCCGCCGACGACTGAGAGGCTGACGGTCTCGACGTCAGAGCTCGTTCATCCGAGGGATGAGCACCTGGCGGTAGATGATCAGGATGCTCGCGGCCACGGGGATCGCGATCAGAGCGCCGAGGAGGCCGAGCAGGCTTCCTCCGGCGAGGGCCGCCACCACGACCACGGCACCGGGCACCGATACGGCGCGGCTCATGATGCGAGGCGAGATGATGTACGCCTCGATCTGCATGTAGATCAGGTAGTAGATCGCGGCGGCGATGGCGGTCGCCGGG
Source organism: Microbacterium sp. H6 (assembly GCF_003314775.1). Taxonomy (NCBI): domain Bacteria; kingdom Bacillati; phylum Actinomycetota; class Actinomycetes; order Micrococcales; family Microbacteriaceae; genus Microbacterium; species Microbacterium sp. H6. The sequence goes on from NZ_QOAY01000306.1 coordinate 101,452, forward strand.
GAGCCGAGTCCGGGGATGAGACATACCAGCACGATGATCGTCGAGCCGGTGAGCGTGCCGACGAGCGGGATCAGCGAGAAGAAGAAGGCGATCACGGCCAGGACGGCGGGGAAGGGCGCATCGATGATCGAGAGGTAGATCGCGCTGAGCACACCGTTGAGCACACCCTGCGATACCTGGCCCATGACGTAATAGCCGACCGAGTCGGTGATCTGCTCCGACAGGTCGATGAATCGATCGCGCTTCGACGCGGGCGCGAGCTGGTAGACAGCGCGCTTGAGCGACGGCGTCGATGCCGTCAGGTAGATCGTCAGGATCAGGACGATGAACGCTCCGAACAGACCGCCCAGCACAGCGCCGCTGGCAACGAGCACGCCCTGACCGATGGATCCGCCGATCTCGGCGAGGTTGCTCGTCAACCAGTTGGTGACGTACGTGAACACATCGTCGACGAGAAGGTTCGGGAAGGCGTCCTGTATCCACTCTTTGAGATCGGGGATCAGATTCCCGCGCTGGACGATCGCCGAGATCTGGGCGACCAGCTGGGAGATCTGGTCCACCAGGACCGGGAGGACGATGAGCACGATGCTCACGAAGACGCCGAGCACCGCGAGGATCGTCACCAACACGGCCGCCCAGCGGGGGAGCCGTCGGCGTTCGAGGAACGAGACGAGCGGGTCGAGTCCGAGACTCAGGAACAGGGCGGTGCCGAGATAGAGCAGCACGGTGGAGAGATTCTGCACGCTGTTGATCAGCAGGATCCCCAACCCCACGCCGAGCGTCGCCACCAGGGCGGTGCGGAAGGGATTGTGGATCTTCATCGGAGACTCCTCGGGACGGCTCCCGCAAGATTATCCAGACGCGCTTCGTCGGCGCGGACGACGTGCCGGTCCAGCCGTCACTGCGTCTGCTCGTGGGCAACACACAGCTGATTTCGCTAGTCTGAAATGTCGAGTGTTGCGTCGCGGACAGAGGTCCGTGATGCGTGAGGAGACTATTCGTGCGTTTCGTATGGGCCGTGGTGGCCTTCGTGCTGGCTGCCGTACTGATCGGTGCAGGGATTGCTCAGCGCACCATCTTCATGGGCCCCTCCACTCAGAAGACCCAGGTCGAGATCAGTGAACCGGCACCGTTCGTTCTCATCGACGGCGATGTTCTTCGAGCGAATCCCGGTGCCCAGACACTGATCGTCCGTGGGCAGGGCGAGATCTTCGGCAGCTACGGTCGCACGGCCGACATGGAGGCCTGGCTCGCGGACTCCGACTACAACCAGGTCACGATGAAGAAGGACGGCGATCTGGCCGTCAAGCACATCGCCGCCTCCGACTCCGAGACCGACACGTCCACCGATGCTCCGAGCGACGGACAGGCCGATCCGTCAGAAGGCGCTCCGACGGGCCGTGACCCGCGCGGCTCCGACCTCTGGCTCGACTCCTTCGTCAAGGAGGATCGCCTCACCGCGGAGAACATGCAGCTTCCCGAAGGCACGAGTCTGCTCGTCGCCTATGACGGGACCGCCGACGCTCCCGATGACATCGTGGTGTCCTGGCCGCTCGACAACTCGACCCCGTGGGCCGGACCGCTCATGGTCGCGGGTGGGGTCATGCTGCTGCTCGGCCTCATCCTCTACGTCCTGGCCATCCGGCATCAGCGTCGGGGCCGTGGTCCGCGTCGCAAGGGACCCGGTCCGCTACCGATCACCGAGCCCATCGACCTCGCCACGCTTCCGCCCGCGGAGCGCGCGGCGATCGAAGACAGCGAGTCCGCCACGGCGACGGCCCCCGCGGAGTCGAGTCCACGGCAGGACGACGATGCGGAGGAGGCCGAGATCGTGGACGAGGGTAAAGACCCCGGCTCCAAGACATCGATGCGAGCCGCGACCGTTCGTCGTCGGCGCCGTCTTCTCGTGATCCCCGCGCTCGGGCTCACAGCCATACTCGCAGCCGGTTGCTCGTCCGACTCCTGGCCGCAGCTGGGCGACGCCTCGCCGACCCCCTCGCCGAGCCCCACGGTGGTCGCACCGGAGAACCAGAAGCCGCCGGCGGTCACCGAAGCTCAGGCCAAGCGCATCCTCAAATCTCTCGCCGGCACCGTGAGTGAGGCCGACGCAGCCCTCGATCTCGATCTGCTCGCGACGCGCTTCGAAGGACCCGCACTCGCGACCAGGACGACGGAGTACGCGTTGCGGACGAAGATCCCGGAGACGGTGCCGCCCGCCGCCATCCCGACCGACGACGTGGAGGTCGTGCTTCCCGAGGCGACCGACCAGTGGCCTCGCACCGTCCTGATGCTGTCGAAGACGGGAGACGACACCGTGCCGCCCGTCGTGCTCACGATGACGCAGGCCGACCCGTGGTCGAACTACAAGGTTTCGCACATGGCGGAGATGTCTGCGGACGCCGCCTTCCCGGAAGTCGCTGCATCCTGGCTCGGCACGTCTCTCGTGCCGTCCGACTCGGCCTTCCTCACTATCCCTCCTGCCGATCTGGCCACGACGTTCGCCGACGTCGTCGATCAGGGGGAACAGAGCGCGTCGTACGGGAAGTTCGACGATCTCGCCCTCACCTACGCGAAGTCGATCACCGACAGCCGTCAGGCCGTGGTCCAGGCGCTCGCGGACAAGGGTGCCGCCGAAACCTCGAAGGCGGCCTTCGATATGGCCGCGACGCAGGATGCCCCCATCTCGATGACGACTCTCGACAGCGGAGCCATCGTCGCCGTCACCCTCACCGATACGGAAACAGTGACGCCGACCGGCGAGGACGTCTCCATCCGCTTCGGTGACAACGCGCAGGCGAAGGCGCTCACCGACGCGACCGAGTCGGCGAAGGGCGTCGAGACGACCTACGAGTTCCAGCTGTTCTTCTCGGTCCCTGCCAAGGGATCGACGGAGCAGATCCGGCTCCTGGCAGCCCACCAGGACCTCCTGTCCGTGAAGGTGATCAAATGAGTGAGATCTCTCCCGCCGCCCTGCGTGGTGCCGTGGACCTGTCGAGCCTCCGCAACCGGCCGGCAACTCCGACCGAGGCGGCCTCCGCACCGCCTGTCGCCGATGTCGTCGTCGATGCGACCGACGAGACGTTCGGACAGATCCTCGAGCTCTCGCGGACCGTCCCCGTGGTCGTCGACCTCTGGGCGGAGTGGTGTGGTCCGTGCAAGCAGCTGAGCCCGATCATCGAGAAGGTGACGCGCGAACTCGGGGGACGAGTGCTGCTCGCCAAGGTCGACGTCGATGCGAATCCCCAGCTCGCCCAGAGCTTCCGCGCGCAGTCGATCCCGATGGTGGTCGCGCTGATCGCCGGGCAGCCCGTGCCCATGTTCACGGGTGCCGTGCCCGAGCAGCAGGTGCGCGATGTGTTCGCCCAGCTGCTCCAGGTGGCGGCCCAGAACGGTGTCACCGGGTCGCTCTCGGTGTCCGAGGAGGGTGCAGAGCCGGCGCCCCCCGCAGAGCCGGAGCTTCCACCGCTGCACGCTGAGGCGTTCGCAGCGATCGAGCTCGGGGACTACGCGGCGGCCATCACGGCCTATGAGAAGGCGCTCGCGGAGAACCCCCGTGACGCGGACGCGATCGCGGGGCTCGGCCAGGTGCGCCTCCTCGACCGCGTGCAGGGCCTCGATCTGCAGGCGGCGCGCGCTGCGGCAGCGGATGGCCCGCTCGATGTCCAGGCGCAGTTCGACGTGGCCGACCTCGATCTCGCCGGGGGACACGTGGAAGACGCCTTCGGCAGGCTGCTCGACCTGTTCGCGCAGCTCCCGGCGGATCAGCGCACTCCGGTGAGGGAGCGTCTTGTCGAGCTCTTCGGACTCATCGGCGCGGAGGATCCGCGAGTGGTGTCGGCGCGCAACCGACTGTCGTCGCTGCTCTTCTAGGGCGACGTTCTCCGGTACCGTTCTCGGCCCTGGCGCGCGTACGCGCCAGGGCGTCTCAGCCGTGGTTGACGGTCGGCACGTGTGGGTCGGACTGGTACCGCAGCCACAGAGTGGACAGCGCAGGCAGCGTCAGGCTCGCGACAGGAGCGCCGCCTTCTAGCGGCTTCGCGTACACCAGGCCGAGGTTCCCCGATCCGCGGCCCCCGTAGTCGGCGGCATCCGTGTTGAGCACCTCCTGCCACACGCCCTCGCGGGGCAGGTTGAGCTGGTAGCCCGTGCGTTCCACGCCGGCGAAGTTGCTGACGACGACCAGGCGCCCCCCGTGGGCGTCACGTCGTTCGAAGGCGATCACCGTGGGATCCCAGCTCGGCGCTCCGAGACGGCTGAACGACGAGCCGTCGTTGTCGCGCTCCCACAGCGGCGCCTGCGCCCGGTAGGAGCGGTTCATTGCCCCGACGAAGTCCTGCAGCTGCGCGTGTGAGGGCTGGTCGAGAAGCCACCAGTCCAGCTCCCGACCCTCCGACCACTCGGCGAGCTGACCGAATTCCTGCCCCATGAAGAGCAGCTTCTTGCCGGGATGACCCCACATGTAGGCGAGATACGCGCGGACGTTCGCGAGCTTGTGCCAGTGATCGCCCGGCATCTTGGCGAGCAGACTGCCCTTGCCGTGCACGACTTCGTCGTGACTGATGGGAAGCAGGTAGTTCTCTCCGAAGGCGTACACGAAGGAGAAGGTCATCTCGCCTTCATGGTGACCGCGGTACATCGGGTCGCGGGCGATGTACTGGAGCGAGTCGTTCATCCACCCCATGTTCCATTTGAAGCCGAACCCCAGACCCGCGTGATCGGTCGGAGCAGTGACCCCGGGGAAGCTGGTCGACTCCTCCGCGATCATCAGGATCCCCGGGTGCAGCCGGTACGAGGTGGCGTTGACCTCCTGCAGGAAGCGGATCGCCTCGAGGTTCTCGCGTCCGCCGTGGATGTTCGGCTCCCATTGGCCGGGTTCGCGCGAGTAGTCGAGATAGAGCATGGAGGCGACCGCGTCAACGCGAAGGCCGTCGACGTGGAACTCCTCGAGCCAGTAGAGCGCGTTGGCGACGAGGAATCCCCGTACCTCCGGCCTGCCGTAGTCGAAGATCAGCGTCCCCCAGTCCTGGTGCTCTCCCCGTCGCGGATCGGGGTGCTCGTAGAGCGGCTGTCCGTCGAAGCGGGCGAGGGCGAAGGCGTCCTTGGGGAAGTGACCCGGCACCCAGTCCATGATGACGCCGATGCCTGCCTGGTGCAGCCGGTCGATGAGGTAGCGGAGGTCGTCGGGGCTGCCGAAACGACTGGTCGGGGCGTAGTACCCGCTCACCTGGTATCCCCAGGATCCGCCGAAGGGGTGCTCCGCGAGCGGCATGAACTCGACATGGGTGAATCCCGCGTCCGTCACGTGCTGGATGAGCGGATCCGCGATCTCGCGATAGCCAAGTCCACCTCGCCACGATCCGACGTGGACCTCGTAGACCGACAGCGGTTGCGCGACGGCATGGGTGGCCGCCCTCCTGGTCATCCAGGCGCCATCGGACCAGGAGTGGGAGGAGGTGGTCACCACGGACGCTGTGTCCGGCGGCACCTCCGCCGCGAGCGCCATCGGATCGGCCTTGAGGATCCACGCGCCGTCGCGGGTGCGGATCTGATACTTGTACCTGGTGCCGATCGGGATCCCGGGGACGAAGAGCTCCCAGACGCCGCTGACTCCCATCGAGCGCATGGCGTGCGACTCGCCGTTCCAGCCGTTGTGGTCACCGACCACGCGCACCGCTGAGGCATTCGGGGCCCAGACGGCGAATGAGGCGCCGATCTCTCCGTCGAAGGTGCGCACGTGTGCTCCCAGCACCTCCCAGAGACGTTCGTGACGCCCCTCAGCGATGAGGTGGAGGTCGAGGTCGCCCAGAGTCGGGGGATGGCGGTAGGGGTCGCCGACGACCGTCTCCTCGTGATCGCCGTACCGCGTCGCGATCCGATACGGGAGTGGAGGGCCGTCGTGCTGAGCTTCCCAGATGCCGTGCGCCACATGGGAGAGTTCGAGCCTGCTCCCGTCGGCGAACACGGCAGCGACCGCACCTGCGAGGGGGCGTCTCGCCCGGATGACGGTGACGGTACGATCAGCGGCATCCTTGTGCGCGTGCGCTCCGAGAACCGCGTGCGGATCGTGATGCGTGGCCGCTGAGATCGCCTCCCACTCGGTGGATGCCGCGACGTCTTCGGTGTAGCTCATGATCGCTCCCTCACCTTCAGGATGTGCACCGGCTCGGCGAACGCGTCGAGTCGTACGTAGTTGTGGTCGCTCCAGGTCCAGATCGCTCCGGTGAGGAGATCCTCCACCTCGAAGGCTTCCCCCAGCGGGATTCCCCATTGCGTCGTGTCGAGGTGCACGGTCGTCTCGCGAACCGAGTGCGGATCGACGTTGGCGACCACGATGATGGTGTCCGGGCGTCCGGTACCGGTGAACTCGGCAGCAAGGTGCTTGCTGTAGACGAGAACGGCGTCGTCGTCGCTCCAGTGCACCCGGAAGTTGCGAAGCTGCTGCAGCGCCGGGTGTGCCTCCCGGATAGCGTTGAGTCTGCGCAGGAGGGGAGCGAGCGATTCGCCTCTGGCTTCGGCTCCCGCCCAGTCGCGGAACTTGAACTCGTACTTCTCGTTGTCGATGTTCTCTTCCGAGCCGGGCCTGGCGACGTTCTCGAACAGCTCGTATCCGGCGTACACGCCGTAGACGGGGCCGGCCGTCGCCGCGATGCAGGCCCGGATACGGTAGGCCGCCCTGCCGCCGAACTGCAGGTACTCGGTGAGGATGTCATGCGTGTTCATGAACAGGTTCGGACGCATGTAGTCGGAGGTCTCCTGCGACACCGACGTCAGGAACTCCTCGAGCTCCGCCTTCGTGTTGCGCCACGTGAAGTAGCTGTAGCTCTGCTGGAAGCCCACGGCCGCGAGCGCGCGCATGACCGCCGGGCGTGTGAACGCCTCAGCCAGGAAGATGACGTCGGGGTCGGCCGCATTCACCTCGGCGATGAGCCACTCCCAGAACTGGAGCGGCTTGGTGTGCGGGTTGTCGACGCGGAAGATCTTCACGCCCTGCGCAACCCAGTGCTGCACGACGCGCAGCATCTCGGCGTAGATGCCCGCGGGATCATTGTCGAAGTTGAGCGGGTAGATGTCCTGGTACTTCTTCGGCGGGTTCTCGGCGTAGGCGATCGTCCCGTCGGGGAGGGTCGTGAACCACTCAGGATGCTCCTGCACCCACGGGTTGTCGGGAGAGGCTTGCAGCGCAAGATCGAGAGCGACTTCCAGGCCCTCCTTCCGGGCTGCACGCACGAAGGCGCGGAAATCCTGGGCCGAGCCGAGGTCCGGATGGATGGCGTCGTGTCCGCCCTCCGCTGCGCCGATCGCGTACGGGGAGCCCGGGTCTCCCGGTTCGGCCGCGAGGGTGTTGTTGCGGCCCTTGCGGTTGGTCGTGCCGATCGGATGGATGGGGACCAGGTAGACGACGTCGAACCCCATGGCTGCGACCTCGGGCAGCCGTCGTGTCGCCGTACGGAACGTACCGCTCCTGACCGTACCGTCCTTGAGGCGTCTGGCGCCCTCGGAGCGCGGGAAGAACTCGTACCAGGCGCCGACACCCGCGGCGCGCCGGTCGACGTCCAGCATCTGGGGGAGTGTGACGGAGCGCAGCGACGTGACAGGACGCTCTCGGAAGATCTGTGCGAGCTCTGCATCCGTCGAAAGGGCGATGGTCGTCGCGGCATCTCCGTTGCGGAGCGAGAGGGCATCAGCGGCCAGTCGTCTCCGCTGCGCTGCAGGACGGTCCTTCTCAGCGGCGGCGGTGGTGAGGAGATCGGCGCCGAGCGCCGCCATGACCGGGACGTCGACGCCGGCCGCCACCTTCAGCGCGGCGGCGTGGGCCCAGGTCGCGAAGTCGTCGGAGAAGGCTTCGAACCGGTAGCTCCAGGAGCCCTGCTCGTCGAGCGCGATCTCCGCCACCCACGCGTCGGTGCCGTCATCGCGCGGCGTGAGGCGATGCAGGCTCTCTTCGCCGGAGGGCGATGTGAGGCGGACATGCACGCCGATGATGTCGTGCCCCTCTCGGAACGCGACCACCCGGAACGGGACGACCTCGCCGACGAAGGCCTTCGGAGTGAACCCGCCAGGGGCGGTGGGCGCAGGCTCGAGGAGCGGGATACGCGTCGTCCGCAACGAGCCGGGAGCATCTGCTCCGTCCGCGGCGCGCGCCGGGATCTGAGCGGGGCTCCGAAGAGCCGAGGACCGAGTACCAGCACGAGCAGCCACCTCCCGAATGTACCGCGCGGACGTGGTGGCGGGTAGCGCGCAGGATGGTGCGTCGGCCGCCGGACTCATTCCACGCGGAAAAGCCTCATCGACGTGCCGGACACCGGAAGGACATCGCCGGGTGCGAAGACCTCGGCGTCGTCAGAGGGACGTTCCTGCGCGCTCGACCACAGCGAGACGAAGCGCGTCGCTCCATCAATCTCCTCGGGGAGACGGACATCGACGGGGGACTCGGTTCCGTGCACGATGAGCAGGATGCGGTTGTGCGCCTCGGTATCAGGCGTGGAGGCGGCGACGTACTGCAGCGTTCTGTTGCCGGGGTCGGCCCATTGCTCCTGTTCCATCGTCTCGCCGTTCTGGTCGTACCAGTCCATCACCGAGGCATTGGGAATATGCTCGCCGAGTCGCGCATAGCGGCTGGGGCGCAGTGCGGGGTTCTCCTGACGAAGGCGGATCAGGCGCGAGACGTGGGCGCGCAGGTCCTCTTGCCACGGCTCGAACTCCCAGCCGAGCCAGGTGAGCACGGAGTCCTGAGCGTAGGCGTTGTTGTTGCCTCGCTGGGTGCGGCACACTTCATCGCCGGCAGTGAGCATCGGGATACCTGCAGAGAGCAGAAGGGTCCCCAAGAGGTTCCGCATCGCCTTGCGGCGGGCGGCGAGGATCGCCGGGTCGTCGGTGGGCCCCTCGACGCCGTGGTTGAAGGCGCGGTTCATATCGGCGCCGTCGCGGTTGTGCTCGCCGTTCGCCTCGTTGTGCTTCACGTCGTAGGAGACGAGATCATGCAGGGTGAATCCATCGTGGGCGGTCACGAAGTTCACGCTGGCGAGCGGGCCGCGGTCTTCGCTGAACGTGTTGGAGGATCCGGCGAGGCGGGTCGCGAACCC
>NZ_QOAY01000306.1:110614-112640 GCF_003314775.1 Microbacterium sp. H6
AAGTTGCGCACCCTGTCGCGATAGCGGTCGTTCCATTCATGCCAGCCGGCGGGGAAGTTCCCCGTCTGCCAGCCACCGAGGCCCACATCCCACGGTTCGGCGATGAGCTTGGCGTCTGCGAGGACGGGATCATCCGCGATGGCGGCGAGGAGCGGGTGCTCCGGCGAGTAGGCGTGCGTCTCGTCTCGCGCGATGGCGGTGGCGAGGTCGAAGCGGAACCCGTCGATCTGCATCTCCTGCGCCCAGTAGCGCAGCGAGTCCAGCACGAGTCTCGCGCCCGCAGCGGTCGATGTGTTGAGGGTGTTGCCGCAGCCCGTGGTGTCGATGTAGATCCCGGACTCGTCCTGACGGTAGTAGCTCGCGTTGTCGATGCCCCGCAGGCTCGATCTGGGGCCGCCGATACCCTCCTCCGAGGTGTGGTTGTACACGACGTCGAGGATCACTTCGAGCCCCGCCTCGTGCAGCAGCCGCACCATGCCCTTGAACTCGGCCAGTACGGCTTCGGGGCCCGCCTTCCGAGCCTCCTCCGTCGCGTAGGCGGTGTGCGGAGTGAAGAAGTTCAGGGTGTTGTAGCCCCAGTAGTTCGTGAGTCCGCGTTCGAGGAGTCGTGGTTCCGGCACGAAGGCGTGCACAGGCAGCAGCTCGATCGAAGTGATGCCCAGCTCGTGGAAGTACTCGATCATCGCGGGGTGCGCGAGACCGGCGTAGGTGCCGTGCAGCGCGGGTGGGACGTCCGGGTGACGCTTCGTGAGCCCCTTGACGTGACCTTCGTAGATCACGGTGCGGTCCAGGGGCACGCGCGGCTTCTGCGAGTCGCCCCAGTCGAAACCGTCGACGATGACGACCGAGCGCCATTCCTCGTACCCGTCTCCTTGCGCGAGGCCGCGAGCGTAGGGGTCCAGCAGCAGGGTCTCCGGGTTGAAGGTGTTGCCCGGGCCGTGTGGGCCGCTGACGCGGATCGCGTAGCGAACCCCCGGCTGGAGCATCTCCGTCGTGACTTCCCAGATCCCCCCTGGCAGCCGCTCGAGCGCCACTTGATCGGTCGCCCAGTCGAGATCGGTCGCGTCGAAGACGACCAGTTCGACGGATGAGGCGTTCTGCGACCAGACACGCAGTGTGCCGACACCGTCGTGCAGACGGACGCCGAGGTTGTCGAGGACGGGGCCGCCGGGCGCGGTGAGGTCTCGGGACGCGGGCATGAGTACACATTAGGCGTGATGTGTTGCCGTCTCATGACAAGGAGGACCCGGTCCCAGGCGCGAAGGCCCTCTCCCGACGGTTTCGCGAGAGAATCGAAGGATGCGGCACTATCTCGACCACGCGGCGACCACGCCCCTGCGCCCCGAAGCGCGTGAGGCGTGGCTGGCAGCGTCGGAGACGGTGGGCAACGCCTCCTCGACTCATGGCGCCGGCCAGGACGCACGACGGCTTCTCGAGGAGTCCCGTGAGCGCGTGGCGGCGGTGCTGGAGGCCGACCCGATCGAGATCGTGTTCACCTCAGGCGGCACCGAATCGATCAACCTGGCGTTGCAGGGTTTGTGGCGCGCCCGGCCCACGGGGACGTCGGCGATCGTGATGCCCGACGCCGAGCACCACGCGACCACGGACACCGTCGCAGCGCTCCTCGATGAGGGGGCGGAGGTGCGACAGGTGCCGGTCTCGCCCTCGGCGCGCATCGTCCCGGAGCGCTTCGCCGAGGCTCTTCCCGGAGCTGCCCTCGCCACGGCCCTGGTGGCGAACAACGAGGCCGGGACGATCAACGACGCACGGTCGCTTGCGGCAGGGTCCGCCGGTGCCGGAGTTCCCCTCCACCTCGACGCGGTCGCTGCGCTCGGCCACGTGCCCTTGTCGTTCCGAGGCCTTCGAGGAGAGGCGGACAGCGGGGTCGGGCTCGTCGCGATGAGCCTCGCCGGTCACAAGATCGGCGCACCGGTGGGGGTCGGGGTGCTCGTCACCGCCCGCTCCGCCCGGCTCACGGCGTTGCTACGCGGGGGAGCCCAGCAACGAGGCCTGCGCGCCGGCACAC
>NZ_QOAY01000306.1:112784-121670 GCF_003314775.1 Microbacterium sp. H6
TCGCCGTGGCTCTCGAACTCGCGGAGCACGAACGACAGGACGAGGCTGCGCGTCTCAGTGCGCTGCGCGACCGCCTCGTGGCCGGGATCGTTGCCGCGGTGCCGACGGCCGAGCTCCTGGGCGACCCGACCGACCGTCTTCCCGGCAACGCGCACATGCTGTTCCCGGGTGCGGTGGGGGAGAGCCTGCTGTTCCTGCTCGACGTCGCAGGGGTGGCGGCGTCGACCGGATCAGCCTGCCAGGCGGGCGTGGCCGAACCTTCGCATGTCGTGATGGCGATGGGACGCCCGGAGCGCGACGCCCGCAGCGTGCTGCGCTTCTCGCTCGGGCGGACATCGACCGAGAGCGACGTCGATGCCGTGCTCGGTGCGATCGCCGAGGCGTACACGCGCGCATCCGGCGCCGGCACAGCCGCACGCTCGTAGACTGGTCGTATGCGGATCCTTGCGGCGATGAGCGGTGGAGTCGACTCCGCCGTCGCGGCAGCCAGGGCCGTGGAGGCGGGGCACGACGTGGTCGGCGTGCATCTCGCGCTCTCCCGGGCGGGCGGAACGCTGCGCACCGGCAGTCGAGGATGCTGCACGATCGAGGATGCCCTCGACGCGCGTCGTGCAGCCGACGCGCTCGGCATCCCGTTCTACGTCTGGGATTTCTCCGAGCGGTTCCGAGACGATGTGATCGAGGACTTCATCTCGGAGTACCAGGCAGGCCGCACCCCGAATCCCTGCATGCGCTGCAACGAGAAGATCAAGTTCGCCGCCCTTCTGGAGCGTGCGATCGAGTTGGGCTTCGACGCGGTGTGCACGGGGCATTACGCCACTCTGGTCGACGGCGAGGACGGCCTCGAGCTGCACCGGGCGTCGGACAACGCCAAGGACCAGTCCTATGTGCTCGGCGTCCTCACGGCCGAGCAGCTGGCGCACACCTACTTCCCGCTCGGCACGACGCCCACGAAGGCCATCGTCCGCGCAGAGGCCGAAGCACGCGGCCTGAGCGTCGCGCAGAAGCCGGACAGCCACGACATCTGCTTCATTCCCGATGGGGACACGCGCGGCTGGCTCGCCGAGAAGGTCGGCACGGCCACCGGCGAGATCGTCGATCGTGCGGGCGAGGTCGTCGGATCGCACGAGGGCGCGCATGCCTTCACCGTCGGACAGCGACGCGGGCTCAAGCTCGGCGTTCCCGCGGCAGACGGCAAGCCGCGCTTCGTCCTCGAGGTGCGACCGGTCTCGAACACGGTGGTCGCCGGCCCCAAGGAGGCCCTCGCGATCGCCGAGATCGCCGGAGAGCGGTTCAGCTGGGCCGGTGCCGCACCCACGGAGTCCTCGTTCGAGTGCCACGTGCAGATCCGAGCGCACGCTGAGCCGGTCCCTGCGAGGGCCGAGATCTCCGAAGGCGGCGTGCGCGTGACGCCCGAGGTCGCGTTGGACGGCGTCGCGCCGGGACAGACCGCCGTGCTCTACATCGGGACGCGGGTGCTCGGACAGTTCACGATCGACACCACGGTGTCCGCGGTCCCTGTCGGCGCGTAGCCTCCTCCGGTGTCCGCACCCGCTCGTAGACTGACGGGGTGCCGGAGAACATCTCGTTGGAAGACGCCCGAACCGAAGCCGAGGAGCTGACCACGCGCATCCTCGATGCGAAGGAGGCCTACTACGGCCGCGACACCTCGATCGTCGACGATTCCACCTACGACGGCTGGATGCGCCGACTCGAAGAGCTCGAGCGTCTGCATCCCGAGTTGCAGGGGCAGGACTCGCCCACACAGATGGTGGGGGCGGCTGAGGCGACGGGCCTCGCGACCATCGAGCACGCGGAGCGCATGCTCAGCCTCGACAACGTCTTCTCCATCGACGAGCTGCGGGAATGGGCCGCGAAGACGAAGGCCGCCGCCGGACGCGATGTCGCCTGGCTCACCGAGCTGAAGATCGACGGCCTCGCCATCAATCTCCGCTATGAGAACGGCGTGCTCACTTCTGCTGCGACCAGGGGCGACGGACGCGTGGGGGAGATCGTCACGGAGAACGCGCTTCGGCTGCCCGAGATCCCGTATCGACTGAGCGGTGAGGGCCACCCGGCCATCGTGGAGGTGCGCGGGGAGGTCTTCATCCCCGTCGCCGCGTTCGAACGGCTCAACGCGGCCCAGGCGGCGTTCCGCGACCGCGCCTACGCCGATGCGCTCGAGCGCTGGGAGGCGCGGGGCGGAGCGAAGAAGCCCTTCGACGAGGAGAAGGCTCGCACCGCCGCCGCGCGCCGATTCCCCGCGTTCGCCAATCCCCGCAACGCGGCGAGCGGCGGCCTGCGTCAGCAGATCGACAAGAAGAACGGCCTCGAACTCGAAGCCGGCCTGCTGCGCATCGAGTCGCTCGCGCTCTACGTGCACGGCGTCGGCGCATGGTCGAACCCTCCCGTCGCGGCGCAGAGCGAGGTCTACGATCTGCTGGCCGAGTGGGGGCTGCCGACGAGCCCGCACACCAGGGTGTGCCACACGATCGATGAGGTTGTCACGTTCGTGGAGTACTTCGGTGAACACCGCCACGACATCGAGCACGAGCTCGACGGCATCGTGGTGAAGGTCGACGAGCTCGAGCTTCATGACGAGCTCGGCGCGACCAGCCGGGCACCGCGCTGGGCGATCGCGTACAAGTACCCGCCGGAAGAGGTGCAGACGAAGCTCCTCGACATCGTGGTGTCGGTCGGCCGCACCGGCCGCGCGACGCCCTTCGCGGTGATGGCTCCTGCGCAGGTCGCGGGGTCCGTCGTCCGGCAGGCGACTCTGCACAACAAGGACGTCGTGAAGGCGAAGGGCGTGCTGATCGGAGACACGGTCGTGCTGCGCAAAGCCGGCGACGTCATCCCCGAAGTCCTCGGTCCGGTCGTCGAGAAGCGCGACGGCACGGAACGCGAGTTCGTGATGCCCCTGGAGTGCCCGGAGTGCGGCACTCCGCTTCGGGCGATGAAGGAGGGCGACATCGATCTGCGGTGTCCGAACGCGCGTTCGTGTCCGGCGCAGGTGCGCGGACGTGTCGAGCACATCGGCTCCCGCGGTGCCCTCGATGTCGAGGCCCTCGGCGAGGTCACCGCCGCCGCCCTGACACAGCCGACGTCTCCCGCGGTGCCGCCGCTCGAGACCGAGGCCGGCCTCTTCGCCCTCACGCTCGACCAGCTCGTCCCCATCGAGCTGGTGGTCCGCGACGCGGAGACGGGGCTTCCCAAGGAGGACGAGGACGGGATCGTCAAGACGCGCGCCCCGTTCCGACGGAACCCGACTGCGGCCGAGAAGAAGTCCGGCCTCGAGGGTCCGCAGCCCTCGTCCCAGGCGCTCACTCTCCTCGCCGAGCTCGAGAAGGCGAAGAAGAAGGAGCTGTGGCGTCTGCTCGTGTCCTTGAACATCCGCCACGTCGGACCTGTCGCTGCGAGGGCGCTCGCGCAGTGGTTCGGCTCACTCGACGCGATCCGCACGGCTACGCGCGACGAGTTGGCTGCCGTGGAGGGCGTGGGCGGCATCATCGCCGACTCGCTCCTGGCCTGGTTCGAGGTCGACTGGCACAAAGAGATCGTGGAGCAGTGGGCGGATGCGGGGGTGCAGTGGAAGACACCAGGTCACCCCGGTCCCGGCGCTGCCGTCGCCGCAGGGGGAGTGCTCGAAGGGCTGACGGTGGTCGCCACCGGCTCGCTCGACGGCTACACGCGTGAGGGTGCGCAGGAAGCCATCATCAACGCGGGAGGAAAGGCGGCGTCGAGCGTGTCGAAGAAGACGGACTTCGTGGCCGCCGGCCCCGGCGCGGGGTCCAAGCTCGCCAAGGCGGAGGAGCTCGGTCTCCGGATCCTCGATGCGGCGCAGTTCCACATCCTGGTGACGGAGGGACCGGACGCGCTCCCTCCCGCGGGCGAAGGGGCGTGAGACGCTACGGTCCGCTGATCGTCGTCCCCGAGGCGTTGGCTGTCGGTGATCCCGGTCGGAACCACCTGCGGCTGATGCCCGAGGCCGTGATCATCCGCGACGGAGTCGAGAATCGCGGAATAGTGCCGTGGACGGGACTCGAGCAGATCGAACTCGACGTTCCGACGACGAATTTCCGCCTCCCCGGTCTCACGGGCACTGTGCTGCTCGGAGCGTTGACCGCCCTGATGCTGAGCGATCCCGGGATCGATCCCGATGACGGTTCCGCGAAGCTCGTCGTCGAAGGAGAGACGCGCACCGTCCCGCTGAGCCGTCATCACGTCGGAGGTTACTGGACCCCGACCGTCACGGGAGCGCACCGACTGATCGCTCACCTGATCTCGCACCCGGAGCAACGGGCCCTTCTGGCACATCCAGAGCCGCTGATCGCCGTCGCCGCACGGCTCGCGCGCGGAAGCGACTAGACACCGCCGCGCGCGATCCGCCGTCAGTTCTTGTGGCGCGGCTTGCGGAAGGGCTTCTCGTCCCGGCTTTCGCGCGCAGGGCGCTCGTCACGGTCACGACGATCGAAACGGTCACCGCGACCGCCGGAGGGACGATCCTCGCGAGGGCCGCTACGTCGAGCGCCAGGACCGCGGTCGGGCTTGATCTCGATGAGGCGACCCGAGATGCGGGTGTCGCGGAGCTTGTCGAGCACGGCGGGATCCATGTTCGACGGGAGCTCGACGGTCGAGAAGTCGGGGCGGATGTTGATCGCCCCGAAGTCGTCACGACCCAGGCCGCCCTCGTTGGCGAGGGCGCCGACGATCTGGCGCGGCTCGACACGGTGACGCCTGCCGACCTCGATGCGATAGGCGGTGTAGTCGCCACGGCTGCGGCGTTCGCCCCGAGGCTCGCGCGCGTCACGAGCGGGGCGCTCCCGCTGCGGCCGGTTGTCCGCCTCGACGGCCCTGGTGAGCGCATCGTTGGCGGGATCGAGGAGCAGAGGCTTGTCTCCCTGCGCGACCACGGCCAGCGCCGCGGCGACGTCGCTCTCCGGCACATCATGATGACGGACGTAGTGCGCGATGATGTCGCGGAACGCGTCGATGCGCCCGGTCTCCGAGAGAGCGGTGGTGATGGCATCGTCGAACCGGGTCAACCGGGTGGTGTTCACGTCCTCCGTGCTCGGCAGCTGCATCTGAGTGGGCTGCTGTCGGGTCGCCTTCTCGATGTGCTTGAGCAGGTAGCGCTCGCGCGGGGTGATGAAGCTGATAGCGTCGCCCGTTCGTCCCGCGCGCCCGGTGCGACCGATGCGGTGCACGTAGGACTCGGTGTCCGTGGGGATGTCGAAGTTCACGACGTGGCTGATGCGCTCGACGTCGAGCCCGCGCGCGGCCACGTCGGTCGCGACGAGGATGTCGAGCTTTCCGTCCTTGAGCTGGTTGACGCTGCGCTCGCGCTGCACCTGAGGCACGTCGCCGTTGATGGCTGCGGCTGAGTAGCCGCGGGCGCGGAGCTTCTCGGCGAGCGTCTCGGTCTCGTTCTTGGTGCGGACGAAGACGATCATGCCGTCGAAGTTCTCGACTTCGAGGATGCGGGTCAGCGCGTCGACCTTCTGCGCGTACGAGACCACGAGGTACCGCTGAGTGATGTTCGTGCCCGTCGCGGTCTTCGACTTGATGCTGATCTCTTCCGGCTCACGCAGGTACTTCTGCGCGAGGCGGCGGATCTGCGGCGGCATCGTGGCGGAGAACAGCGCGACCTGCTTCTCCTCGGGTGTCTGCGCGAGGATCTGCTCCACATCCTCCGCGAAGCCCATCTTCAGCATCTCGTCGGCCTCGTCGAGCACGAGGTACTGCAGCTGCGACAGGTCGAGCGTGCCCTTGGCGAGGTGATCCATGATGCGGCCCGGTGTCCCGACGATGACATGCACCCCGCGGCGCAGAGCCGAGAGCTGCACGCCGTAGCCCTGTCCGCCGTAGACGGGGAGGACGTGAACACCCTTCATCTTGGACGCGTACGACTCGAACGCCTCGCACACCTGGAGGGCGAGCTCACGGGTCGGAGCCAGCACGAGCGCCTGCGGCGTCTTCTGCGCGACATCGAGACGCTCGAGCACGGGCAGCGCGAATGCCGCGGTCTTGCCGGTTCCGGTCTGCGCCATGCCGACGACGTCGCGCCCGGCGAGGAGGGTAGGGATAGTGGCCGCCTGGATGGGCGACGGGGTCTCGTAGCCGAGGTCCTTGATGGCTTTGAGGACGGGCCCGGTGATTCCGAGTTCCTCGAATCCGGGGGTCGCGGGGGAGTCCTCGGGGGCGTCGGTCAGCACTGCATCTTCAGGGGTCACTTCCCAAGGGTAGCGCGCCGAACGTCTCGCCGCCTGTGAGGGCGTCCTCAGGAGCCGGTGTTCAGGGCGACCAGTTTCTCCTTGACCTGCCGACGGAGCACCTTGCCGATGAGCGACTTCGGGAGTTCGTCGACCACGAAGATCCTCCTGGGGACCTTGTAGGGCGTCAGGATGCTGCGCGCGAACTCGCGGATGGCCTCCACGTCGACCTCGGTCTCCGGATCGACGACGATCGCGGCCACGACCTCCTCGCCCGAGTGCTCGCTCGGTAGTCCGATGACCGCAGCGTCGACCACCTGCGGGTGCTGGCGCAGCGCATTCTCGACCTCGGTGGGGGCGACGTTGAAGCCGCCGGTGATGATGAGCTCCTTGATGCGGTCGACGATGCGCACGAAGCCGGCTTCGTCGATCGTGACGATGTCGCCCGTGCGGTACCACCCGTCGACGAACACGGCCTCCGTCTCCTCCGGCTTGCCGTAGTACCCGGAGAAGACCTGCGGTCCGCGAACCACGAGTTCTCCCGCCGCTCCTGCAGGCACGTCCTCCGTGGGGTTCTCCGGGTCGACCACCCGGCATTCGGTTCCGGGCAGCGGAAGTCCGACGGTGCCGGGCACGCGGTTGTCGGCGACGGGGTTCGCCATGAGTACGGGCGAGCACTCGCTCAGGCCGTAGCCCTCGACGAGGTAGCCGTTGGTCGCCTCCTCGAAGGGCACCACCAGCTCGTGGGGCAGTGCCATGGCCCCGGAGATCGCGACCTCGATGCCGTCGAGCGACACACCCTTGGCCTTGGCAGCGCTCAGAAGGCGGTCGGCGATCGGTGGCACGAGCGGGAGGAACGTCGCGGGATGCTTCTTCACGACGTCGAGAACCAGATCGGGATCGAACTTCGGGAAGAGCACGAGTCGCGCGCCCATCGACATCGCGAACGTCAGACAGAGCGTGAGGCCGTATGCGTGGAACATCGGCAGCACCGCGTACACGACGCATCCCTTGCCGCGCTGGATCGACGGCACCCAGGCCTGCGACTGCGCAGCATTGGCGAGGAGGTTGCGGTGTGTGAGCGCGGCACCCTTCGGCGTCCCGGTGGTGCCTGAGGTGTACTGGATGATCGCCAGGTCGTCTGCTGCGGGCGTCGGGTGCGACGACGGAATCGGGTCAGCGGCGATCAGCGAGTCCCAGAGCACCGTGCCGCGGACCTTCTCGGTGAGCGCTGCGCGGGACTCCCTGGCCTTGGCGACGGGCAGACGCAGGGCGAAGCGGGTGAGGAAGGGCATCGCGCGGGTCACGTCGACGGAGACGAGGTTCGTCACCGCCAGGTCGGCGGGGAACTCCTGCACCGTGGAGACGACCTTGTTCCACACGATCGCATGCTTCGCGCCGTGGTCCTCGAACTGCTTGCGGAGCTCGCGCGGCGTGTACAGCGGGTTGTGCTCGACCACGACCGCGCCGAGTCGGAGCACGGCGTAGAACGCCACGATGTGCTGCGGACAGTTGGGGAGCACGATGGCCACCGGGTCGCCGGCGCGGACGCCCAGGTCTCGCAAGCCCGTCGCCGCCCGGTCGATGGCGGCCTGCAGCTCGGCGTACGTCGTCTCGCGGCCGAAGAACTGCAGGGCGGGGGCATCCGGATAGTCGCGTGCCGAGGCGGCGACGATGTCGACGAGCGATCCGTCGACGGGAGGCAGGTCTTCCGGGACGCCTGCGGCGTAGCTGGCGGTCCACGGGCGCGGGGGCTGGAACGTGCTCACCCGCCCAGCATATGTCGACGGCCGTGCAGGGAAGAGGAGTGACGGGTGCTCCAACTAGACTGGAGGAGTGTCTGAAATCACCCCTGAACTCGTGCGCCACCTCGGTGTGCTCGCACGCATCCAGCTGAACGACGACGAGGTGTCGCGGCTCACGGGCCAGCTCGACGCGATCGTCGACAACATCGCCAAGGTGTCGGAGGTCGCGACCGCCGACGTGGCAGCGACGAGTCACCCCATCCCGTTGAGCAACGTCTTCCGCCCCGACGTGGTCGGGCAGACGCTCACGCACGAGCAGGTGCTTCAGAACGCCCCGGATGCCGCCGACGGCCGATTCCGTGTGACCGCGATCCTGGGAGAAGAGCAGTGACCGACATCATCCGTCTGGACGCGGCGGATCTCGCCGCGAAGCTCGCTTCCGGCGAGGTCTCCAGTGTCGAGGCCACCCGCGCTCATCTCGACCGCATCGCCGCGGTGGACGGCGACGTCCACGCGTTCCTGCACGTCAACGAAGGGGCGATCGAGGCGGCTGCAGCCATCGATGCCCGTCGTGCGGAGGGTGAAGAGCTGGGCCCGCTCGCGGGAGTCCCTCTCGCGATCAAGGACGTCCTCGTCACGACGGACCAGCCCACCACGAGTGGCTCGCGCATCCTGGAGGGCTACCGTTCGCCGTATGACGCGACGGTGGTCGCACGCTCTCGCGCCGCGGGACTGATCCCGCTCGGCAAGACCAACATGGACGAGTTCGCGATGGGGTCGTCCACCGAGCACTCGGCATACGGCCCCACGCACAACCCCTGGGACCTCGATCGCATCCCGGGCGGTTCCGGTGGTGGCTCGGCTGCGGCCGTCGCCGCGTTCGAAGCGCCGCTCGCGCTCGGTTCCGACACGGGCGGCTCGATCCGTCA
>NZ_QOAY01000306.1:121728-138574 GCF_003314775.1 Microbacterium sp. H6
GCGCACGTGACCGGCACCGTCGGCGTCAAGCCCACCTACGGCGGTGTGAGCCGCTACGGCGCGATCGCCCTCGCCTCGAGCCTCGACCAGGTCGGCCCGGTCTCCCGCACCGTGCTCGACTCCGGACTGCTGCACGACGCGATCGGCGGCCACGATCCCAAGGACTCGACCTCCCTGCGCGATGCGTGGCCCTCGTTCGCCGAGGCTGCCCGTGAGGGCGCGCGCGGTGACGTGCTCAAGGGGCTCAAGGTCGGCGTGATCCGCGAGCTTCCCGACAGCGGCTTCCAGCCCGGCGTCGCCGCGTCCTTCCGCAGCGCTCTCGCGCTGATGGAGGCCCAGGGCGCGGAGATCGTCGAGATCGGCGCGCCGCACTTCGAGTACGGCGTCGCCGCCTACTACCTGATCCTCCCGGCGGAGGCGTCGAGCAACCTCGCGAAGTTCGACTCGGTCCGTTTCGGCCTGCGGGTGACCCCCGACGGCAACCCGACGGTCGAGGACGTCATGTCCGCGACGCGCGATGCCGGATTCGGCGACGAGGTCAAGCGCCGGATCATCCTCGGCACGTACGCGCTCTCGGCGGGTTACTACGATGCCTACTACGGCAGCGCCCAGAAGGTTCGCACGCTCATCCAGCAGGACTTCGCGAACGCGTTCGCCGAGGTCGACGTGATTGCGACGCCCTCCGCGCCGACCACGGCGTTCAAGCTCGGCGAGAAGATCGACGACCCGCTGCAGATGTACCTCAACGACATCACCACCATCCCGGTGAACCTGGCCGGTGTCCCGGGGATCTCCATCCCCAGTGGGCTGTCGGACGAAGACGGCCTCCCCGTGGGCATCCAGTTCATCGCTCCGGCGCGCGAGGATGCTCGTCTCTACAAGGTCGGCGCAGCGCTCGAGACGCTCCTCGTCGATTCGTGGGGTGCGCCGTTGCTCACCCGTGCACCGCAGCTCGCAGGAGGGAAGCGCTGATGGCCGCCGCCAAGCTCATGGACTTCGACAAGGCGCTCGAGCTGTTCGAGCCGGTCCTCGGATTCGAGGTGCACGTCGAGCTGAACACCAACACCAAGATGTTCTCTGATGCGCCGAACCCGGCGAACGAGGCCTTCCATGCCGCCGAGCCGAACACGCTCATCGCGCCGGTCGACCTCGGGCTCCCGGGCTCGCTTCCGGTCGTGAACGAGACGGCAATCCGCTCCTCGATCAGTCTCGGTCTGGCTCTCGGCTGCTCGATCGCCGAATCGAGCCGGTTCGCGCGGAAGAACTACTTCTACCCCGACCTGGGCAAGAACTACCAGATCTCGCAGTACGACGAGCCGATCGCGTACGAGGGTTCGGTGGAGGTCGAGCTCGAGGACGGGACGCTCATCACGATCCCCATCGAGCGCGCGCACATGGAAGAGGACGCCGGGAAGCTGACCCACATGGGCGGTGCGACCGGGCGCATCCAGGGCGCCGAGTACTCGCTCGTCGACTACAACCGCGCCGGCGTGCCCCTGGTCGAGATCGTGACGAAGACGATCTTCGGCACCGACCACCGTGCGCCGGAGGTCGCGAAGGCCTATGTGCAGGCCATCCGCGACATCGTGCGGGGACTCGGCATCTCCGAAGCTCGTCTGGAGCGCGGCAACCTGCGCTGCGACGCCAACGTCTCGCTCCGTCCGCGCGGACAGGAGAAGCTCGGCACCCGCACCGAGACGAAGAACGTCAACTCGATGCGTTCCGTCGAGCGTGCCGTGCGATACGAGATCCAGCGTCAGGCGCAGATCCTCGCGGACGGCGGCACCATCACGCAGGAGACCCGGCACTGGCACGAGGACACCGGCACGACCTCGCCGGGACGGCCCAAGTCGGATGCCGACGATTACCGCTACTTCCCCGAACCGGATCTGCTGCCCGTGGAGCCGGCAGCCGAGCTGGTCGAGGAACTGCGCGAGGCGCTTCCGGAGCAGCCGGTGGCTCGCCGCCGCCGCCTCATGACCGAATGGGGATTCACCGACCTGGAGTTCCAGGACGTCCGCAACGGCGGTCTGCTCGAGGTCGTCGAGGCGACCATCGCCGCCGGGGCGACCCCCGCGACCGCGCGCAAGTGGTGGACCGGTGAGATCACCCGTATCGCGAACTCCCAGGAGAAGGACGCGACCGAGCTGATCAGCCCGGAGAGCGTGGCTGCTCTGCAGCAGCTCGTCGATGCGGGAACCCTGACCGACAAGCTCGCGCGTCAGGTGCTCGAGGGCGTCATCGCCGGGGAGGGTTCGCCGCAGGAAGTGGTCGACTCGCGTGGGCTCGCGGTCGTCTCCGACGACGGAGCGCTGATCGCCGCCATCGATGAGGCCCTCGCAGCGCAGCCCGATGTGATGGCCAAGATCAAGGACGGTAAGGTGCAGGCCGCCGGCGCCGTGATCGGGGCCGTCATGAAGGCGATGAAGGGCCAGGCGGACGCCGCCCGTGTCCGTGAGCTCATTCTCGAGCGCGCTGCGCAGTAGCGCGCCGTCCCGGGCCTCGTGTCGGAGGCCCGGGGGAGAATGGTCGTATGGGACACGGTGACGGGCGGGGGCGGATCGTATCCGCCCCCGACGCCGACGACTCCGGCACGCGGATTCTCCATGTCGACATGGACGCGTTCTACGCCGCCGTGGAGGTGCTCGACGATCCTTCCCTCCGCGGACTGCCTCTGATCATCGGAGCTCCCGATGGGCGTTCCGTGGTGTCGAGCGCATCGTACGAGGCGAGACGCTACGGCGTCCGGGCGGCGATGCCGGTGTCGCAGGCCCTTCGACTGTGCCCGACCGCGCGCATCGTCCCGCCGCACTTCCACCGCTACCAGGAGGTCTCCCGGCAGGTCATGGCGATCTTCGAGTCGTTCACCCCGCTGGTCGAGCCGCTGTCCGTCGATGAGGCGTTCCTCGATGTGCAGGGTGTGCGTCGACTCTGGGGGAGTCCTGCACGCATCGCCGAGCTCATCCGACAACGAGTCCTCGACGAGGTGGGAATCACCTGCAGCGTGGGAGTGGCGGCGACCAAGCACGTCGCGAAGATGGCCTCGACGATCGCCAAGCCCGACGGGATGCTCGTGGTCGCAGCGAGGGACACCCTCGACTTCCTGGCGCCGAGATCGGTCCGGGCCATGTGGGGCGTCGGTCCGAAAGCGGCGGAGGCTCTGGAGGCGCGTGGTATCCGCACGGTGCAGGACGTCCGCGATGCGCGCCCCGGTATGGTCGAACGCGCCGTGGGCACGGCCCTCAGCATGCGTCTCGGAGAACTCGCGCGGGGGGAAGACCCGCGAGCGGTGCACACGGAGCGGGTGGAGAAGAGCATCGGCCACGAGGAGACGTTCGACCACGACATCCTCGACCGTCCGTTCCTGCGAGCCGAACTGCTGCGGCTGGCCGACCGGGTCGCGGCTCGGCTCCGGCGCGCGGAGTGGGAGACCTCGACCGTCGCCGTCAAGATCCGCTTCGACGACTTCCGCACGGTCAACCGCTCTCAGACCTTGAGCGAACCCACCGCGGTGGGGCAACGCATCGGCGAGGCCGCGCAGTCGCTGTTCGAGCTGATCGATCGGCGAGACCCCGTCCGGCTCGTCGGTGTTCGCGCCGAGAACCTGCGTCCTGCCGGCGGCGGGGGCCTGGCTCTCTGGGACGAAGACGAGGACTGGCGCAAAGTCGAGGGGGCCGTCGACGAGGCCGTCGCTCGGTTCGGCACGGCGACGATCAGTCGCGCGCGGCACATAGGTCGCGGAGACGGTCGGGGAGCCGCTCAGCATCCGAAGGCCCATGGCGTGAATTGATCCCGCACCGGCGCGGTTCCTGGACTAGCGTGGGGGTATGCCGAACATTGCACTGGAACTCGGAAAGCAGGCTGCGTCCTTCGGCGTGAAGAGCGCATACGGAGAACCACAGGACGTCGGTGGAGTGAGTATCACCCCGGTGGCGTTCACGTACTCCGGTTTCGGTGGCGGCAGCGGCGACGGCGGCGAGGGTGGCGGCGGCGGTGGCGTCTCCGTTCCGGTCGGCGTGTACGTGCGTCGCGAGGAGGGTCTGCGCTTCGAGCCCAACATCATCACGCTGCTCGTGGTCGCTGTCCCCTTCGTCTGGGTCGCCGGACGGGCGCTCACTCGCATCATCCGTGCCCTCAAGAAGTGACGATCCGGTCGCGGCTGCACTGGAGCACGCCGCGGCACTGATCGAGCAGGACGTCCGTGCCGTGGCCGCGGCGAACCCGGTCGTCCTCATCGACGGCGGCAGCGGGGCCGGCAAGTCCTCTCTCGCGGCATTGCTGGTGAGACGTTGGCCCGTGGTCGGGCACGTGCAGCTCATCGCCCTGGATTCCCTCTATCCGGGGTGGGACGGACTCGACGGCGGCGCGGAGCGCGCCCGCGAGTGGATCCTCGGTCCGCACGGACGCGGCTACATCGGCATCTGGCGCCGCTGGGATTGGGAAGAGCAGTCCGAGGCGGAGAGTCATGCCGTCGACCCCTCCCTCGGAATGATCATCGAGGGGAGCGGCATCCTTCGCCCCTCCACGGCGGGTCTCGCCGATGTCAGAGTCTGGGTGGAGTCGGGGGAAGCCTCGCGGAAGGCGCGCGCCCTCGCTCGCGACGGGGACACCTATCGCCCGCACTGGGACCGCTGGGCCGCGCAGGAACGCCGTCACATCGAGCGGGATGATCCTCGCTCCCTGGCGACGCGTATCGTCGAGGTTCCCTGACTACGCGCCCGACTCGGCTTCGTCTGCTGCCTGGATGAGAAGCTCCAGGCGATAGCCCAGCCAGTCGTACACGTCGTGACGTCTGTCCGACATCGCGTGCTGGTCCGTCGTGATCCCCAGACGATCAGCGATCACGAGGCGCAGGGCCGTCACGGTGCGGAGCCACGATTCCAGATCGCCCAGGGTGATGGAGAGGTCACGAGTGCGAACCGCTTCTGCATCCGTGAGGCCCGCAGTGGGGGCAGAGACCTCTTCAAGCGCAGCACGCATGCGACGCGCGTCCGCGAGGCGCCGATCGAGCAGATCCTTCCGCGTGCTCCCGGCGAAATCGGCAGCGGCGTCGGGGTCATCGGGATACGGGTTGGGCGTCAGGCGGTCGACGGCCGGGTCCTCGCCGTTCCGCGATTCACCGATGAGCTCGATGAAGTCGTCGAGCAGCATCGCCAGGTGATGCTCCTCGATGGCGCTGATCGTGACGGTGATGCGGTCTGAGGTCATGGGGAGGCCCTTCTGACCGTCGCCCAGAGGCCGTAGTCGTGCATCGCCTGCGCGTGGACCTCCATGGTCTCCCGGGGACCCGTGGCCACGATCGCGTGCCCGTCGTTGTGCACCGCGAGCATGAGCGCTGTCGCGTGGTCGAGCGAGTAGCCGAAGTACTTCCGGAAGACGCGGACGACGTAGCTCATGAGGTTCACCGGATCATTCCAGACGACGACCTGCCACGGCTCCAGAGGTGCGGCACTGAGTTCGATCGTCTCCTCGAGATCGGGGACTGCCGTGGGCATCGTCATGCCCAGCCCAACTCGTGCAGCTGCGCATCATCGATCCCGTAGAAGTGCGCGATCTCATGCACCAACGTCCTGTGGATCTCGTCGCGGAGTTCTTGCTCCGTCTCGCACTGCGCAAGATGCGGTTCGCGGTAGACGACGATGCGATCGGGGAGTTCGCCCATCCCGTACTGCGTCCGCTCCGTCAGCGCCAGTCCGTCATAGAGACCGAGCAGATCGAGGCTGCCGTCCTCCGGGCGGTCCTCCACCACGAACACCACGTTGTCGAGCCCTTCGACCATGTCGTCGGGGAGCAGATCGAGCTCGTCGATCACGAGCTCTTCGAAGGCGGCCGCATCCATGTCCATCCCCTCCAGCCTAGGGGCGACAGCCCTCAGTGGAGGAGAACGAGAATCGCGGCGACCGCTATGAAGAGCGTGCCGAAGACCGTGTTGAGCACTCGCTGTCCGCGCGCGGTTCGCGTGAGGCGA
Organism: Microbacterium sp. H6; assembly: GCF_003314775.1. Classification (NCBI taxonomy): domain Bacteria; kingdom Bacillati; phylum Actinomycetota; class Actinomycetes; order Micrococcales; family Microbacteriaceae; genus Microbacterium; species Microbacterium sp. H6. Next base: position 127,697 of record NZ_QOAY01000306.1, read on the forward strand.
CGGAACGGACGCGCGGCTGCTGCGAAGAACCCCCACATCACGATCACGTCCACCACGATCACGGTCGCGATGAGCGTGAGGTACTGGGGGAGCGGGGGCTGATCCAGTCTGACGAATTGGGGGATGAACGCAAGGAAGAACACGATCGCCTTGGGATTGAGCAGGTTCACCCAGAAGCCGCGGCGGATCATCGACCACGGGCTCTCACGGGAGTCGACCGGAACGGGTGCGTCCTCGACCGCCACGGTCGGCTTCGTCAGGATCAGCCGGACGCCGAGAAACACGAGGTAGGCCGCTCCGGCGTAGCGGATCCCGTTGAAGAGAAGCTCCGAACGGGACACGAGGAGCCCGACTCCCGCGGCGACGACCGCCACATGGACGATCAGGGCGATCTGCTGGCCGACGATGCCCCAGATGGAACGACGCCATCCCTGATTCATCGCATTCGACATCGTGTTGATCGCGCCGGCCCCCGGCGTGAAGCTGATGACGACGGAAGCGGTCAGCAACGAGAACCAGACCGCGAGCGACACGTCGTCAGTCTAGGGCTTCGCGGGGGCGCATCATTCGAGGCACAGATGCGAAGAAGGCCCGAACCTTGCGATTCGGGCCTTCTTCTGGAGGGTGAGTAACGGGACTCGAACCCGCGACATCCGGCACCACAAGCCAGCGCTCTACCAGCTGAGCTATACCCACCATGTGCCCACCGGAGCGGGCAACCATACGAGTCTATTACATGTTCGGAGTGAACTCTGACACCGTACGGGAAGCGATCTCGCGAGCCTCGTCGCTCGACGGACCCGGCTCATCGACGAACACGGCCTCCCGGTAGTAGCGGAGCTCCCTGATCGACTCCAGGATGTCAGCAAGGGCGCGGTGACCGCCGTCCTTCGGGGGAGCCTGGAAGAACACCCGCGGATACCAGCGGCGCGACAGCTCCTTGATGCTCGACACGTCGACGTTGCGGTAATGCAGCCACTGATCGACCTGGGGCATGTACTTTGCCAGGAACATCCTGTCCGTGCCGATCGTGTTGCCTGCCAGAGGAGCCTTCCGCTCGAGCGGAACGAAGCGCTTGATATAGGCGAGAGTCTGCGCCTCCGCCTCTTCGAGCGAGAGACCGCCTGCGATCTCGTCGATGAGCCCCGAGGTCTCGTGCATGTTCGTGACGAAGTCATTCATGTGATCGAGGGCCGCTTCGCTGGCTCTGATCACCACCTGGAACCCCGCATCGACGGGGTTGAGTTCGAAGTCGGTGATCACGACCGCAATCTCCACGAGTTCGTCGACTGCGAGATCGAGGCCCGTCATCTCGCAGTCGATCCATACGAGACGGTCGTTCTCGGACGCAGATACCATGTCGCCATCCTATCGACGGTCCCGACATCCCCGACCGGAACCGGCGTCATGATCGTTCGGCAGGAGCGCGATACTCTAGACGCGTGCGCCTCCGTAGCTCAGGGGATAGAGCAGGAGCCTTCTAATCTCTTGGTCGCAGGTTCGAATCCTGCCGGGGGCACCACGCAGCATCGAATCCCGGTGAGAGACGCGGAAGGGGACCGGCCTCCTGGCCGTCGTCAGGAAGCACGCAGAGCCGCGACCGCGTCGTCCACACTCCAGAACTCGCCGACGACGCGGAACACGCCCGTCGCGAGGTGCAGCCGTTCGGCGCGGTACCGAAGCCCCAGCGGATCGGCGACGATCCGGAGATGACCCAGGATGTGCTCCCGGCGATCCTGGACCCTCCAGAGGTGATCGGCAGCGCGGACCAGATGCTCGCGCGCAGAGGAGAGTCGAGGCGTGGCGAACGGGACGTCGGGTAGGGAAGTGGTCAGGTGGTCGGACATCGGTACTCCTTTCATGATTCGAAGATATGACCGACCACCGACATTCGCCGTCGCAGGTTCCGTCGCTGTCATCGGGGCTTTCTCTCCACCGTCCGCGCGATCTGCAATCTGTCCACCGGTTGCGTCTTCACCGCATCCGCGGCCCGAGGCTCCCGCGCAAGCTGGAGAAAGCCGGAAGAGACCCGGCGATCGAGAGGATACGAACATGATCGACACCCTGACCATCGTGGGACGAGTCGCCACCGACCCGGCGCAGACACAGACAGGCGGAGGGGTCCCTGTCACCAACTTCCGCCTTGCCACCACGCACCGTCGCTTCGATGCCGCGACGCAGACGTGGACGGATTCGGGCACCAACTGGTACTCGGTGGCGGCGTTCCGCCACCTCGGAGAGAACGCCAAGGCGTCGCTGCGCACGGGAGACAGCGTCATCGTGACGGGGCGTCTCAAGATCCGCAACTGGGAGAGCAACGGGAAGCACGGCACCAGTGTCGACATCGAGGCAGATGCGATCGGCCATGATCTGCGGTGGGGAACCACGGCGTATCGCCCGCAGCCGCGTCCGCAGACGGGTACTCCCGACTCGTCGACCGAATCACCGGATACGCGTGTCTCCGAGGATGACGTCGATGCGCTGGGCTCGGGGAGCGATTCATCCGCGTTCGCACTCTCCTGGTCGGCACCGGACGTAGAGGTGGCCGGGAGCGCGTGACGGGCGCTGCCTCGGCGACGGCGCACGGCTGCGCGCGTGAACGGGGGCACGAGGACAGCGCAGGTGTGATGAGAAGGCGACGTAGACTCGGCACGTGCTTCGTCGATCGGTCCTTCCTCCGCCGCGCACAGCCGGTGCACTAGCCGCCGCCGCTGTCGTCGCCATGCTCCTGTCCGGCTGCACGCCGACCGCCGCACCGTCTCCCTCCGCCACGGCCTCCGCCTCACCGGACGCGGAATCGACGGCACCCGTCGGGCCCGTTCTCGTGCCGGATGGCAGCGCCGACGACAATCTGCCGCTGTTCACCGCTACCGCGGAGGGCGTTTGGGCGACCGAGCAGCGCGGCGAAGGTCGGGCGTACATCGACGCGCTGATCGGCGCAGGATTCGATCGCGATTCGATGCAGGTGACCCAGGACCTGACCACGGTGGGCAACCCGGCGGAGAGTCTGCAGTTCTCGGTCCGCTGGGGCAATGACGAGTGCCTCGTCGGCCAGGTCGGCCCTTCCACCGGTCAGGTCGTCACGGCGGTTCTCCCGCAGCTCGCGGAGGGGCGCTGTCTCGTCGGCACCACACGTCCGATCGACTGGTGAGATGCCAGGGGGCCGGTAGGCTGGAGTGTCGATCTTCGACGCCAACAGAAGGAGCGGTTTTCGGTGGCTGAGTACATCTACTCGATGGTTCGTGCGCGCAAGGCGGTGGGCGAGAAGCTCATCCTCGACGACGTGACCATGGCGTTCCTCCCCGGGGCCAAGATCGGCATGGTCGGTCCGAACGGCGCGGGTAAGTCGACCATCCTCAAGATCATGGCAGGACTCGACACCCCGTCGAACGGCGAGGCGAAGCTCTCCCCGGGCTTCACGGTCGGCATCCTGATGCAGGAACCTGAACTCGACGAGACCAAGACCGTTCTGGAGAACATCCAGGACGGGATCGCGATCAAGGCCAAGCTCGACCGGTTCAACGAGATCTCCGCTCTGATGGCGGATCCCGATGCCGACTTCGACGCTCTCCTCGCCGAGATGGGCTCGCTTCAGGAGGAGATCGACGCGGCAGACGGTTGGGACCTCGACTCGCAGCTCGAGCAGGCCATGGACGCCCTCCGCACCCCTCCGGGAGACGCGGCCATCGCACCCCTGTCGGGTGGAGAGAAGCGTCGTGTGGCGCTGGCGAAGCTGCTCCTCCAGAAGCCCGATCTGCTGCTCCTGGACGAGCCGACCAACCACCTCGACGCCGAGAGCGTGCTCTGGCTCGAGCAGCACCTCCAGGCATACAAGGGCGCCGTCATCGCCATCACCCACGACCGGTACTTCCTCGACCACGTGGCCGAGTGGATCGCCGAGGTCGACCGCGGCCGTCTGATCGGCTACGAGGGCAACTACTCGACGTACCTGGAGAAGAAGGGCGAACGCCTCGAGATCCAGGGCAAGAAGGACGCCAAGCTCGCCAAGCGCCTCAAGGAGGAGCTGGAGTGGGTGCGTTCCAGCGCGAAGGGTCGCCAGACCAAGTCGAAGGCGCGTCTCGCCCGATACGAGGAGATGGCTTCCGAGGCGGAGCGGACCAGGAAGCTCGACTTCGAGGAGATCCAGATTCCGGCGGGCCCGCGTCTCGGAAGCGTTGTCATCGAGGCCAAGAACCTGAAGAAGGGCTTCGACGGGCGCTCGCTCATCGATGGACTCAGCTTCAGCCTCCCGCCGAACGGCATCGTCGGCGTCATCGGGCCGAACGGTGTGGGAAAGACCACCCTGTTCAAGACCATCGTCGGGCTCGAGCCGCTCGACGGCGGAGACCTGAAGATCGGTGAGACGGTCAAGATCAGCTATGTCGACCAGTCCCGCTCCAACATCGACCCGAACAAGACGCTGTGGGAGGTCGTCTCCGACGGCCTCGACTACATCACGGTCGGCAAGACCGAGATCCCGTCGCGCGCCTACGTGTCGAAGTTCGGCTTCAAGGGCCCCGATCAGCAGAAGAAGGCCGGCGTGCTCTCCGGTGGTGAGCGCAACCGCCTCAACCTGGCGCTGACCCTCAAGGAGGGTGGCAACCTGCTTCTTCTCGACGAGCCCACGAACGACCTCGACGTCGAGACCCTGAGCTCGCTGGAGAACGCGCTGCTCGAGTTCCCCGGCTGCGCCGTGGTGATCACCCACGACCGGTGGTTCCTCGACCGCATCGCCACGCACATCCTCGCCTACGAGGGAACCGACGAGAAGCCGGACCAGTGGTATTGGTTCGAGGGCAACTTCGAGGCGTACGAGGAGAACAAGATCGAGCGTCTCGGAGCCGATGCCGCCAAGCCGCACCGCTCGACCCACCGCAAGCTGACGCGCGACTGACTCCGTCATGACCGCGACGCCGGGGCCCCGCCTGCACATCCCGATCCAGCTCCGCTGGGGCGATCTGGATGCGTTCAACCACGTCAACAACACCTCGATGCTGAAACTGCTCGAGGAGGCTCGCGTGCGAGCGTTCTGGCGTGCGGGCCCCGGCGAGGAGGCTCCATCGACGGCGGTGCTCGATTCGGGCATCGAAGAGGGGATCCTCACGCTGATCGCCCGCCAGGAGATCGAATACCTCGCGCCGGTGCCGTATCAGCGGCGACCGCTCGAGGTGCAGATGTGGTTCGGCAAGCTCGGCGGATCCAGCGTCGAGGTCTGCTACGAGGTACACAACGATCCGACGGCGGAACCTCGTCAGATCTACGCGCGCTCGACGGCGATCATCGTCCTGGTCGACGCGCAGACCGGTCGCCCGACCCGCCTGACCCAGGAGATGCGCGACGTCTGGGAGCCGTACGTCGGCGAATCGATCGAGTACACACACCGCTGACACCGGCCGCGGTCCCGGTCGCAGCGCGCCTCGACCGAAGCTGCCAGCTCTTCAAGCCGGTCGGGCCAGTCAAACCCGGCAGACGCTTTCAGCGCTGCTGGTCAGTGCTGCTCGTCAGTCCTGATCGTCAGGGACGCGGATCATGATCTCCTGCGCGACGCTCGCCACGAACTCGCCGTCACGGGTGAAGATCCGGCCGGTGGCGAGTCCCCGTCCGCCGCGCGCGTTCGGCGACTCCTGCACGTACAGGAGCCACTCGTCCACCCGCGCGGGCCGGTGCCACCACATCGCGTGATCGAGGCTCGCGACTTTGAGACCGGGAAGCGCCCAGTACACGCCGTGCGCCCGAAGGATGGACTCCTGGATCGTCATGTCGCTGAGGTAGGCGATGGCTGCGCGATGCAGACGCGGGTCGTCGGGGAGCGGAGCGCGCAGGCGCATCCACACGGCCTGCTGCGGTATGCGCTCGTCGTCACTGGGCAGATACAACGGCGAGTCGACGTGACGGATGTCCGCTGCCCGCTCGCTCAGCATCCGGGCCGTCCCGCCGGGGAGCCCCTGCACGCGGGCCTCGTCCGGAGCCAGGTCTTCCGGTGCGGGAATGCCCTCCGGCATCGATGCCGCATGTTCGACACCGGGGTCCGCGTCCTGGAAGGAAGCGATCATCGAGAAGATCGGCACTCCGTTCTGGTACGCCTGGGCACGGCGCGTCGAGAAGGAACGTCCGTCGTGGATGCGGTCCACAGAGATCGTGATGCCCTGGCTCGCGTCGCCGGGGCGCAGGAAGTAGCCGTGCATCGAGTGCGCAGCCCGATCCTCGGGGAGCGTGCGTTCGGCAGCCAGGAGCGCCTGAGCGAGGACCTGGCCACCGTAGATCCGTCCGCTCGGCATCGGGTGCGAAGAACCCGTGAAGATGTCCTCCGTGGTCCGTGCCTGCGTCGAATCGAGATCGAGCACCTCGAGCAGTCGCTCGACGGTCCGGGTGGCGTGCTCGTCCGTGCTCATCTGTTCCTCTCCGCGCCCCGAGGCGCCGCTCCGTTGGTAGTTTAGAACGCGTGCCGCATCACCTCCTCCTCGCCGACCCGGACACAGCGAAGGACGTTCTCACGTTCGTGGGACGCGCGTCACGGATCACGGACGAGGGAGTACGGTTGCAGGCGGGGAACGGTGTGCTCGCCCTCACGACCGCGGCGCTCGCTCCCCATGGACTCTTCGACCAGACACCGACGATCCTCGCGATGCGGATCGTGCACGCCGACCCCGAGCTCGAGTGCGACATCGTGGTCGACCAGCTCTCGCAGACCGATGAGCCGCAGCGGCTCGGTCTCCCGGAGACCGGGATGTCGCCCGCCTGGGCCGGGGTGGCTCCGCCCCGTGGCTCTTGGGAGCCCGTAGGGGAGCTCGACGCATCTGTGATCGCGCAGCGCGCGCAGTGGGGAATCTCCGCCGTCGCCCGCGGCGCAGCCCCGGGATCCGGCGAAGAAGCCGTACGCGCCCTGCGTGCGGCGATCTGGGGCGAACCCGACGAGGACCTCGACTGCCTCCCTCGGGGAATCGCCTTCGCTGCCGACGCGATGGGGTTCATCTCCGGTGAGGAGCAGGTCCGCGTGTCGAAGTCGGGGCGGTGGACACGTCTCGCCTTCCGACGTGGTCACGTGCTCTCGCGCGGTCCCGTCGCATCGGGTCTCACGAGCGTCCGGGACACCGGCTCCGCGGGCTGAGATCCTCCGGGCGCCCGCGAGTCCAACCGCAGCGCCACGATCCTGCTCACCAGCGCGCTTGTGCCACCCAGTACGAGCACGAGTCCCAGAGCGTCCAGGAGCGGGAACAGCCAGAGGTCGATCACCCAGTACTGCCAGTTGACGGATCCCCCGAGCAGCCCTGGCACCAGGGGGACGAAGAACCCCGCCACGATGACGAGCGCGAACGGAACGAGCCGGACACCGGCACGCGACCTCCCCTCTCCGCGCATCCGCCTCGCCCACCGCGGAGCCCTCAGCGTCGTGACGAGCAGAACGATCGACGCGAACGCTGTGACACCCAGGAGGATCCTGTTCGCGATATCCAGCGGATTCTCGTACGTCGCCGCGGACGCGTCGCCTTCGATCAGGTGACGCACCAGCTCGCCGGGGGAGCCCACCCCGTTCGTCAGCACCACGGCTGCGGTACCGGTGGTGCTGTCGAAGGCCATCGACCCGCCGAACGTCGCGAGAGTACCCCCGTGCGACAGGACGCCGGGCGCTGGTGCTCCGTCCGGACCGAGGTTCTGCCATCCCAGGGCATACGACACGGCGCCCGGTTGCACAGAATGCAGTTCCTCCCGCAGCACCGGATCCAGGATGTCCGCACCGACGTCACCCTGGTTGAAACCCAGCCATTGCACCATGTCGGAAAGCGTCGAGACCACACCACCGTTGCCGCCGCACCGGCCCGGCATCTCCGGCATGACATAGGCGACCCTGAGCACCACGGAGTAGCCGGGTGTGAGCCCGTCGACGCTCTGATCACAGGCGTCGACGCTTCGAGAGTCGCGCATCCCGAGCGGGGCGAAAAGCCGCTGACGGAGGAACTCGTCGAGGCTCTGCCCGGAGACGACCTCGACGATGCGGGCCGCGAGCGAGTAGTTCGTGTTGTGGTATTCGAAACGAGCACCCGGATCCGCGACGAGTCGTCGTCCTGTGAGTTCAGCCACCACCGCCCGCGTGTTACGCGGCGCCGGCAGCGAGAACTCGTCGTTCGTCTGCAGCGAGAGCCCCGACGTATGAGACAAGAGCTGTCTGATCGTGATGTCCCGATGCCTGGGGTCGGCCATCGTGAATTCAGGGAGCCGCTCGACGACGAGGTCGTCGAGCGCCAGCGCTCTATCCTGCACGAGGAGCATGATCGCGGTCGCCGTGATCGACTTGCTCATCGACGCGATCCGGAACGGCGTCTGCGGAGTGATCGGGTCGCCCGCTCCGTCACGGCCGTGCACGATCAGGTCGACGTCACCATTCGTGATGACCGCTGCCGCGACCCCGGGCGTCGCGAACGCCTCGGCGTAGCTCCCGACCGCGCTTTCATGCGCCGTCGACGCCTCGGCGGCGGCAGCGGAGAGCGTACCGCCGAGGATCGATGCCGAGACGAGACCGAGGATGCAGAGGATGCGCACGAGTCCACGGTAGGGAGCTGGACGCGACGACTCGAGACCCGCCGCCGCCGCTTCGGGTTACCCCGAACAAGCAGGATGGATGCCCCGAAGAGGTTCACCCGGAAAGCCCGGGACCGAGATCATCCGGCCAGAGCCGCAGCCCGTCCGGCGATGCGGCCGGAGAACAGACACCCGCCGAGGAACGTGCCCTCGAGCGCACGGTAGCCGTGCACTCCGCCACCGCCGAAACCGCTCGCCTCGCCAGCCGCGTACAACCCGGGGATCGGCTCGCCGACCGCGTTCAGCGCGCGCCCTTGGAGGTCGGTGTTGATGCCGCCGAGCGACTTGCGGGTGAGCACGTGCAGCTTCACCGCGACGAGCGGCCCCGCGGCCGGATCCTGAAGGCGATGCGGAGCCGCCGTTCGGATGAGCTTGTCGCCTCGATAGCTGCGCATGGAACGGAGCATGCCGATCTGCGCGTCCTTCGTGAAGTCGTTCTCCATCTCCCGATCGCGGGCGAGCACCTCGCGCCGCACGTTGTCGATGTCCAGCACCTCGCCGCCGGCGTGCCTCTGCATCTGCTCCAGCAGCGAATCGAGGTCGTTCTCCACGATGAAGTCCTCACCCTCGTCGAGGAACGCCTGCACCGGCCCTGTGGGCCCCTTCGCCAGGCGGGACTTCAACAGGAGGCCCACGTCCTTCCCGGTGAGGTCGGGGTTCTGCTCGCTTCCGGAGAGGGCGAACTCCTTCTCGACGATCTGGCGCGACGTGACGAACCAGGAGTGGTCGTGCCCGGTCGTGCGCAGATGAGCGAGAGTCCCGAGAGTGTCGAATCCGGGGAACAGCGGCACGGGCAGGCGAGTGCCGGTCGCGTCGAACCACAGCGAGGACGGCCCGGGGAGGATGCGGATCCCGTGCGACGGCCACACCGGATCCCAGTTGGCGATGCCTTCGACGTAGTGCCACATGCGATCGCCGTTGATCAGCCGGGCACCGGCGGCTTCGCTCACACCGTGCATCGAGCCGTCGACATACGCGGGCACCCCGGTGAGCATGTGCTCCGGTGCAGTGCCGAGGCGCGCGGGCCAAGCGGCGCGTACAAGGTCGTGGTTTCCACCGATACCGCCCGACGAGACGATGGTCGCTGTCGCCGTGATCTCGAAATCGTCGACGACGTCGCGCGATGAAGGCTCACCGCGCTTCGACCCGCTCGTCGCGAGGATCTGCCCGCGTGCCCCGGTGACGGTTCCGTCGGTCACCAGCAGCTCGGAGACGCGGTGGCGGGGGAGCACGGTCAGGCGCCCCTCTCGCTCCCCTTGCTCGACAGCTGCGGCGAACGGCGCGACGATTCCCGGGCCGGTGCCCCACGTGATGTGGAAGCGGGGCACGGAGTTGCCAGGTCCGATAGCGCCGTAGCCGCCGCGCTCCGCCCAGCCGACGACGGGGAAGAAGCCGACCCCACGTTCACGGAGCCACGCGCGCTTCTCGCCGGCGGCGAACTGCAGGTACGCCTCGGCCCATCGCCGGGGCCACTCGTCTTCCGGTCGATCGAATCCGGCGTTGCCCACCCAGTCCTGGGTCGCCAGTTCCAACGAGTCCTTTATGCCGAGGCGCCGCTGCTCGGGGGAGTCGATGAAGAACAGCCCTCCGAACGACCACCAGGCCTGCCCACCGAGGTTCGTGCGCGGTTCCTGATCCACCAGGATGACACGCCGCCCGGCATCGAGCGCCTCGGCGGCGGCGACCAGGCCCGCCAACCCCCATCCGATCACCAGGACGTCTGCGGACAGGGGCGTTGTCGTCATGGGGTCTCCGTTGATTCCTGACGTGAGCGGGTCTCGAGCGTGGGCCGGCCGCCGGGTCCGGCGCCGATCCCGGAAGGTTCGCGTGTGTTCACCATGGCATAGGCCGCGCGCTCCAGGTAGTCCCACAGCGTGGTTTCGTGCAGGGGAGACAACTGCGCCTCGTCGAGCGCGGTGCGCATGTGACGAAGCCAACGGTCTCGCGCATCCGCATCGATGTGGAACGGCATGTGCCTCATGCGCAGACGCGGATGCCCGCGGGTTTCGCCGTACGTCGTGGGGCCGCCCCAGTACTGCTCGAGGAACATCCGAAGACGGTCTTCGGCAGGACCGAGGTCTTCCTCCGGGTACATCGGCTTCATGACGGGGTCCAGCGCGACCTCGCGGTAGAACACGGAGACGATCTTCCGGAAGGTCTCGTGCCCGCCGATCTCGTCGTAGAAGGTCACTTCTGGGTGCTCCCGTCGTCGTTCGGCTTCTTCCGCCGCCAGATACCTCGGTCGGGGACCACCGGCACGCCGGTCACCGCGTTCGGGCGCGTTCTCGGCGGGGTCGCACC
>NZ_QOAY01000306.1:138641-156821 GCF_003314775.1 Microbacterium sp. H6
GCCGATCTCCTTCTCGAGGAGGGCAGCGCGCAGGCGGCGACGCAGCTCCTGGGCCACGTCGTCCTTGGCATTGGCCCTGGCCTTGATGACGATACGCACCACGAGCGCGTCTCCGTCGATGGACTCCAAGCCCCACAGCTCGGGCTTCTCGATGATGCGCGTACGCCACTTCGGGTCCTTCGACAGTCCCTGCGCGGTCTCGAGCATGATGTGCTCGACCTGTTCGAGGTCGGAGTCGGCCGGCACGCCGATGTCGATGATGGAGCGCGCCCACCCCTGCGACATGTTGCCGATCCGGGTCACCTCACCGTTGCGCACGTACCACAGCGTGCCGTTGACGTCGCGCACCTGGGTGATGCGCACACTCACGTATTCGACCACACCGCTCGCGAGACCGAGATCCACCACATCGCCGATGCCGATCTGGTCCTCGGCCACGAGGAACATGCCGTTGAGCACGTCCTTGACGATGTTCTGGGCGCCGAAACCGAGACCAGCGCCGACCGCAGCGGTCAGGAGGGTCAGCGAGCCGAGCAGACTCGAATCGAGCGCGTTCACGATCAGCACGATCGCGATCACGACCAGCATCACGTTCACGATGTTCTGCAGGATGGTGCCGAGCGTGCGTGTGCGCTGCACCAGGCGCATATCCGCGAGCGGAGAGCGCTCGAGTGCCTGAGTGTCGTCGACCGACGCCTTGTTCTTCGCGCTGTCGACGATGCGGTGCACCACACGTCGGATGACGAGCCGCAGGACGAGCCCGATCACGATGCAGCTGACGATGATGATGGTGACCGTCAGGGCATTCATGCCGACCTGGCCGAGCCAGGCGAGCAGCGCCTTCACCCAGTCGGGGAGGGGGATCTCCGCAGGTGGTTCGGTGACAGTGGAGGGAAGAATCATCACCTCCGATCCTAGCGAGCGGGCCTCTGCGCGGGCTGGGTGGAACCCCGCGTCAAAACGGAGACCATCCGGCCCGACCGCAGCGTGTCATTGGTGGACACACGGGGATCAGAGCGGATGGTCTCCGTTTTCGCTGGTGTTCGGGTATCAGTCCTCGGCGTCGCGGGCCTGCGCGGCCAGGGCGCGCTCGACATCGGCGAGGTTCTCGAGCACGAGGCGTCGCAGAGCAGGGGCGACATCCTGGTGCTCCGAGAGCCAGCCGCGGGTCGCGTCGCGCAGGGCGATGTCCGCCAGTGCGGTCGGGAACAGCCCCACGATCAGGTACTGCGCGATCTGGTAGGTCCGCGACTCCCAGATCGGCAGCAGCATGTCGAAGTACGCCGGGACGAACTCCTCGAGCACCGCAGCTCCCGCCGGGTGGGTGAACCCGAGTGCTGCGGAGCGCACGATCGTGTTCGGAGCATCATCGCGCTCGATCAACGACGCCCACGCGGCCTTCTTGGAGGCGGAGTCCGGCAGGGACGCGCGTGCCTGAGCCGCGAACTCCCCGCCCTTCGCGGTGTTGTCCGCGGCGAGAGCGGCATCGATCGTGGCGGCGTCCGTCGCGCCGATCGTGGCGAGCCCGGCGAGCAGCTGCCAGTTCAGGTCAGCGTCGATCTCCAGCCCGGGGAGCGTGTCCTCACCGGAGCGCAGACGTCCGACGATGCCCGCGTGCTCAGGAGTGACCAGAGCGTTGGCGAAGGCCGTGACGAACTGCAGCTGGCTGTCGCTGCCGGGGTCGGCCGACTCTGCCAGGCTCCACAGACCATCCGCCACCTTGAGGCGCGCGGCCTCGCGGTCGGCCGGTGCGACGTAGAGGTTCGCCGCGGTGCGCAGTTGCGCGAGCGTGGTGCGCACCGTCGTCGACTCGGTCTCACGCCCGATGTTGCCGAGCACGAGGTCGATGTACTCGGAAGCGCCGGTCTCGGCGTCGCGGGTCTGATCCCATGCCGCGCCCCAGACGAGCGAACGGGCGAGCGGGTCGTGGATGTCGGCGAGGTGTGCGATCGCGGTGGCCAGAGACTTCTCGTCGAGGCGGATCTTCGCGTAGGCGAGGTCGTTGTCGTTGAGGAGCACGAGGTCGGGGCGGGTGAGACCCTGCAGCTCGGGGATCTCGGTGCGGTCGCCGTCGACGTCCACTTCGAGGTAGTGCGTGCGGGTGAGCGAGCCGTCCGTGAGGGTGTAGAAGCCGATGCCGAGACGGTGCGGACGGATGGTCGGGTAGTCGGCCGGAGCGGTCTGCGTGATCGCGAAGCGCGAGATCGTGCCGTCGTGGCCCTCGGCGATGACCGGCTCCAGCGTGTTCACGCCGGCGGTCTCCAGCCACTTCTTGGACCACGTGCCGAGGTCGCGGCCGCTGGTGGCTTCGAGCTCGGTGAGCAGGTCGCTGAGCTCCGTGTTGCCCCAGGAGTGCTTCTGGAAGTACTGCGAGACGCCCGAGAAGAACGCCTCGATACCGACCCAGGCGGCCAGCTGCTTCAGGACGGAGCCGCCCTTGGCGTAGGTGATCCCATCGAAGTTCACCTGCACGTCTTCGAGGTCGTTGATCTCGGCGACGATCGGGTGGGTCGAGGGGAGCTGGTCCTGGCGGTAGGCCCAGGTCTTCTCCATGGCGTTGAACGTGGTCCATGCCTCGGTCCACTCCGTGGCCTCCGCCGTGGCGATGGTCGAGGCCCACTCGGCGAACGACTCGTTCAGCCAGAGGTCGTTCCACCACTTCATGGTGACGAGGTCGCCGAACCACATGTGAGCGAGCTCGTGCAGGATCGTGACGACGCGACGTTCCTTGACGGCGTCCGTCACCTTGCTGCGGAAGACGTAGGTCTCGGTGAAGGTGACGGCTCCCGCGTTCTCCATGGCGCCGGCGTTGAACTCCGGCACGAAGAGCTGGTCGTACTTGGCGAACGGGTACGGCACGCCGAACTTCGACTCGAAGTAGGCGAAGCCCTCGCGGGTCTTGTCGAAGATGTAGTCGGCGTCGAGGTGCTGCCACAGGCTCTTGCGGCCGTACACGCCGAGGGGGATGACGCGGCCGGAGGCGCTCGTCAGCTCCGAGAAGGTCGACTCGTAGGGACCGGCGACCAACGCCGTGATGTACGAGGAGATGCGCGGCGTCGGCTCGAAGCCCCACGTGGCGGTGACGTCATCGTCGTGCACGATGGGCTCGGGGGTGGGCGAGTTGGAGACGACCTTCCATGCGGCCGGTGCGGTCACGGTGAACTGGAACGTCGCTTTGAGGTCGGGCTGCTCGAAGACCGCGAACACCCGACGCGAGTCGGGCACCTCGAACTGCGAGTAGAGGTAGACCTCGCCATCGACGGGATCGACGAAACGGTGCAGGCCCTCGCCGGTGTTCGTGTACTCGCAGTCGGCGTCCACGACGAGGACGTTCTCCGCCTGCAGTCCCTCGAGCGTGATGCGCGAGTCGGCGAAGACCTCGTTGGGGTCGAGCTGCTCCCCGTTGAGGGAGATCTCACGGACCTCCCGCGCGATCAGATCGATGAAGGTGAAGCTCTCGGGCGTGGCGGTGAAGCGGACGACGCTCCGAGAGCCGAAGACCTCGGCGCCCTTGGTCAGATCGAGGGCGACTTCGTAGGACTGCGTGTCGACGACGTCGCGGCGCTCCTGCGCTTCGATACGGGTGAGGTTCTCTCCAGGCACAGCTGTACTCCCAGGGGTGAGGGGATGTCACCGGGGCTGGGCGCAGTTGGCGCCGACGGCAACCCTGACAGCCTACGCCAGTGCGGGGAATGCCCGATCTCCATCGCGGTGCAGGGGAATCGGATAGAAACGGTGCTCGCGCGCACTCCGGCACTCCGTAGAAGTGGGAGGATGGACGGGTGACTGCGATCGAGCCGAATGTCGTCCCCTTTGCCTCGCCTGCTGCCTCCGGTGGTGCACCTTTCGTGACCGCACCGGTCGCCTATGACGCGATCCTGCTCGCCGGATTCGGCGGGCCCGAGGGCCAGGAGGATGTGATCCCGTTCCTCAGGAACGTGACGCGCGGCCGCGGCATCCCCGACGAGCGGCTCGAGGAAGTCGCGCACCACTACCGCCACTTCGGCGGGGTGAGTCCGATCAACGGTCAGAACCGCGTGCTCAAGGAGGCGCTGCAGAACGCTCTCGCCGAGCGGGGCATCACGCTCCCGGTCTACTGGGGCAACCGCAACTGGGCGCCGTACCTGGAAGAGGTCGTGACCGAGGCATCGGGCAACGGGCACAACACCCTGCTCGCCTTCGCCACGAGTGCGTACAGCTCGTTCTCCAGCTGCCGCCAGTACCGGGAGGACTTCGCCCGCATCCTGGAGGAGACCGGCCTGGGCGAGACCGTCACGATCGACAAGATCCGCCCGTTCTACGATCACCCCGGCTTCGTCGAGGCGTTCGAGACCGGTGTCCGTGAGGCCATCGAGAACTTCCTCGCCGAAGGCATCGCAGCCGCGGACATCCAGATCCTCTTCTCGACGCACAGCATCCCCACCGCCGACGCCGAGCGCTCGGGTGCCCGCGACATCGAGTGGGGTGAGGGCGGCGCCTATGCCGCGCAGCACCTCGCCGTCGCCGCGTGGGTCATGGATCGCGTCCGCCAGACCGTCCCGGCGGCCGCCGATGTGTCGTGGGAGCTCGTCTACCAGTCCCGCTCCGGTCCCGCCTCGCAGCCGTGGCTCGAGCCCGATGTCTGCGACGTGATCGGCGAGCTGCCCGAGCGCGGACGCAAGGCCGTCGCCGTCGTGCCGGTGGGATTCATGAGCGACCACATGGAGGTCCTGTGGGACCTCGACACCGAGGCGGCGGAGGCCGCGGAGGAAGCGGGACTCTCCTTCACCCGTACTCCGACCCCCGGCGTATCGCCGGCATTCGTCGCGGGCATCGTCGATCTGATCGAGGAGCGCCTCCAGGGGCGTCCCAACGAGGAACGCGCTCACGTCACTTCCCTTCCCGGCGGGTTCGACGTCTGCCGCCCCGGTTGTTGCGAGAACATCCGGGCGGGCTTCAAGCCGGCTGCCGCAGGCGTCGCTCCGTGACCTCTCGGTGACCGGCGCGCGCTTCTAGGATGGGACACATGCGCATCCATATCGCCACCGACCACGCGGGCCTCGACTTCTCCACGCAGCTGCAGGACCATCTGCGCGCCGCCGGGCACGAGGTCGTCGATCACGGCCCCGTCGAGTACGACGCGGTCGACGACTACCCGGCGTTCTGCATCCGCGCGGCGCAGGCCGTCATCGCCGATCGGCGTGCGGGCGTCGAGGCGCTCGGCGTCGTCTTCGGCGGCTCCGGAAACGGCGAGCAGATCGCCGCGAACAAGGTCGAGGGCGTACGTGCGGCGCTCGTCTGGAACCTCTCGACCGCGGAGCTGGCCCGCGAGCACAACGATGCGAACGTGATCTCCATCGGCGCGCGTCAGCACACGTACGACGAGGTCACCTCGTTCATCGACCGCTTCATCACGACCCCGTTCTCGGGCGACGAGCGCCACGTGCGGCGCATCGGACAGATCGCCGACTTCGAACGCGACGGCTCACTGCTCCCGGACCCGCGGGCCTGACATGCCCGAGGGTCATTCCGTCCACCGGATCGCTCGGCAGTTCGACCGCAACTTCGTCGGCAAGACGCTGAGCGCTTCCAGCCCGCAGGGTCGGTTCGCCGAAGGAGCATCCCTGCTCGACGGCCGTGCCGCGGTGAGCGTGCAGGCGGTCGGCAAGCAGATGTTCCTGGAGACGGAAGGCGACCTGTGGCTCCGGGTGCATCTCGGCCTGTATGGAGCGTGGGACTTCGCCGGTGAGATCGTCGTCGACCCGACCATCGCCTCCGCCAACGGCCGCATGGGCCAGACCAATCAGCGGGGCACGATCCTCGAGGACCCGATCCTCGATGATGCGGGGGAGAACTCGCTGTCCTCGATCGGTGCGCCCCGACGCACGCGGGTGCACGTGCGCATGTCCGAGCAGACGAAGGGGCTCGCTGATGAGGGCATGGAGTGGCCGCCGCCCGTGGTCGGTCAGGTTCGACTGCGTCTGATGACCGACATCACTGCGGCCGACCTCCGAGGGCCGACCGCGTGCGTCCTGCAGACACCTGAGGAGATGTTCGCGACCGTCGCAAAACTGGGCCCTGACCCCCTGGTCGGCGATCCGGTCGAGAACGAGGAGCGTTTCGTCCGCGCTGTCAGGAAGAAGCCGACGGTGATCGCACTCCTGCTCATGGACCAGTCGGTCGTGAGCGGCATCGGGAACGTCTACCGCGCCGAGATGCTGTTCCGGCAGAGGCTGAACCCGCACACGCCGGGTCGCGACGTTCCCGAAGACGTCGTGCGCGCGCTCTGGCACGACTGGGTGCGTCTGCTCGCCATCGGTGTGGAGACGGGGCAGATGATGACGATGGACGGTCTGACCGGCGCGGACTACCGCGCCGCCATGGCCAACCGGGACGATCGTCACTGGGTCTATCACCGCGCTGGTCTGCCCTGCCGTATCTGCGGGACCGAGATCGCGCTGGAGGAGATCGGCGCTCGGAAGCTCTACTGGTGCCCGCGTTGCCAAGCGTGATCCGCCCGCGCCGCCACCACCGGATCTAGGCTGATCGAATGCGACAGAATCCCAGCTTCACGCTGGCCGATGTGCCCGAGATCCGCCGCGTGATCGAGGCGAACCCCTGGGCGACGATCATGAGCTCTGGCGGAGAGGGGCTCGTGGCCTCGCACTACGCCGTCCTGCTCGATGACGCCCACGACGACCTCACCGTCGTGGGTCACGTGGGTCGTCCTGACGACCTCATCCACGGGCTGGGGGAGGACCGAGAGATGCTGGTGGCCTTCCAGGGCCCGCACGGCTACATCTCGCCCGGATGGTACGGCGATGTGCCCGCGGTGCCGACCTGGAACTACACCGCTGTCCATCTGTCCGGCGTTCCCGAGATCCTGAGCGCCGAGGAGAACCTCGTCGTGCTCGACCGCCTCGTCGCGCACTTCGAATCCCTGATGCCGGAACCGCGACGCATGTGGGAGCGCCCCAACGACGCGGCCTACGTGGAGCGGCTGGCCGCGGGAACGGTGGGTTTCCGGTTGACACCGACACGAGTCGTCGCCAAGAGGAAGCTCAGCCAGAACAAGGCGCCGGAGACGATCGAGACGGTGATCGAGGAGCTCTCCGGCGACGGGCCCTATGCGAACCCGGCCCTCGCCGCGGAGATGCGGCGCGCGCAGGACGCACGCCGAGGAGGGGTACAGCAGTGACCGAACGCGGCGCCGCCATCGACACCATCACAGCCGTGCGGATCGCCGGACCAGGACGCGAGTTCCTGATGGACGACGAACCGGTCGACATCTTCATCGCCGATGGACGCATAGTCGACATCGCCCCGACCGGTGCTCTGTCCGCCCGTGGCCGCGTCCTCGCCGCCGACGGCGCCTGGGCGGTTCCCGGTCTCTGGGACAACCACGTCCACACCGTCCAATGGGCGCTGACATCGGAGCGCGCGCCGCTCGGACACGCGGAATCCGCAGCGGCCGCCGCGGGTGCGATGAGTGGTGTTCCCCCGCTGGCGGACGGTCGACGCGTCGGGACCGGTTTCCGAGATGCGCTGTGGCCGGATCGTCCGTCACTCGAACTCCTGGACACGGCCACCGGCGGCGTTCCCACCTACCTCATCAACGCCGACGTCCACAGCGTCTGGTTGAACAGCGCTGCACTCGCTCGTGAGGGCTTCCGCAGCGAGGACGGCGTGCTGCGCGAGACCGATGCTTTCGAGATCTCGCGGCGCCTCAATGCCGTCGACGCCGCTCATGGTGACCGTGCGATGGTGCGGGCAGGGGAGCAGGCCGCGGCACGAGGTGTCACCGGCCTCGTCGACTTCGACATGGCGTGGAGTGCGGAAGCGTGGCCGCGACGGGTGCAGGCGGGCTTCGCCTCCCATCGCGTTGAGTTCGCGGTGTACCCGTTCGACCTCGAACGCGCCATCGACGCCGGGCTCCGCACGGGTGAACTCCATGAACTGACCGAGACTCCGGCCCGCGGGGCGGGGCTCGTGCGCGTCGGGCCGCTGAAGATCATCACAGACGGTTCCCTGGGCACTCGGACAGCCGCGTGCTCGCACGCCTACCCGGGAGATCCCGGCAACTTCGGCATGCTCACGGTGCCCTCCGACGAGTTGGTCGACCTCCTCACCCGCGCGACCGGCGCAGGACTGGGGGTGGCGGTGCACGCGATCGGCGACAGGGCCATCACCTCGGCGCTGGATGCCTTCACCACCACGGGCGCAGCCGGATCGATAGAGCATGTCCAGCTCGTGCGACACACCGACCTCGCGCGGTTCGCTCGCCTCGGTGTGATCGCCAGCGTTCAGCCGCAGCACGCCGTCGATGATCGCGATCTGGTGGACCGGCACTGGTCGGAGCAGACCTCGATCGGCTATCCCCTCGCATCACTGCGCGCATCAGGGGCACAGTTGCGCTTCGGTTCCGACGCCCCGGTGGCCCCGCTTGATCCGTGGCAGGCCATCTCCGCAGCGGTGTCCCGGACGGCCGACGCGCGAGCAGCATGGCATCCGGAAGAGCGGATCACGGTCGCCCAGGCACTGGAAGCGAGCGTGCGTACTTCGCTGCGGCCGGGTGAGCCCGCCGACATCGTCCTGTGTGCGGCGGACCCGCTGACGTCGACGGGGCCGGCTCTGCGCTCGATGAGCGTGCTCTCCACCGTCTTGCGGGGATACGTCACACACGCGCACTGATGGGTTACTCGTGCAGCAAGGGCGGCCCTCGGAGAACCGAGGACCGCCCTTGCCACGTTCAGACGATGTCTGCGATCAGGCCGCGATGTGCGAGACGAGGAACCAACGGTCCTTCTCGAGGCCGCGCTGGATCTCGATCGCGACGTCCTGGCTGGTGAGGTCGACCTCGTCGAGGCCTTCCACAGCGGCCTTGACGTCGACGAGGATGGCGTCGATGTCGGAGATCACCGCGCGGATCAGCTCGTCGGACTGTGCGAAGCCGGCCGCGACCGACGTCGAGCCCGCCTTCTCCGCGACGGCGCTCACGCGTGCATCGATCGGCAGACCGAGAGCGACGATACGCTCAGCGGCGGTGTCGGCGAAGTCGCCGGCGTGGGCGACGATCGTGTCGAGCAGCTCGTGCACGCCGACGAAGTTCGCGCCGCGGACATGCCAGTGGGCCTGCTTGCCGTTGATGGTCAGTGCCTGGAGACCGAGGACGACAGGGGAGAGGAACTGGGCCGCCCCTGCAGCCACGGTCGGGTCGATGGCGGTGGTGGAAACGGTCTGTGCCTTGCTCATCTTGTGCTCCTCCGGAACGGTTTCTCGTATCTGATGAAGACAACGCTACTCAGCGTCAGACATTCCGCAAGCAAGCTGAGGCTCGGCTCACTTCCGCGTGATTCCGCGGAAGTGAGGGTAGTCTCGCCTCATGAGCATCGCGTCCGGAGCCTCCATCCTCGCCCTGCCGAACAGTACGCCGTCGATCGACGCGACGGCATTCGTCGCCGACGGCGCTCGCATCGTCGGCGACGTCAGCCTCGCGGCGGGCTCCAGCGTCTGGTACAACGCCGTCCTTCGCGGGGATTCGGCGCAGATCGTCATCGGCCCCGGCTCCAATCTCCAGGACAACGTTTCCGTCCACGTCGATGCAGCGCATCCTGTGGTGATCGGCTCCAAGGTCTCGGTCGGACACAACGCGGTCGTGCACGGCTGCACGATCGGCGACGGAAGCCTGGTGGGAATGGGGGCGGTGATACTCAGCGGTGCCGTCATCGGCGAAGGATGTCTCATCGCCGGAGGAGCGGTCGTCCTCGGCGGGACGGAGATCCCCGCAGGCTCTCTCGTCGCCGGCGTGCCGGCGAAGGTGCGTCGAGCGCTCAGCGAAGAGGAGCGAGCGGAACTCCTGGCCAACGCCGACATCTATCTCGGACACTCGCAGACGCACTCGGCGGCGACGCGGGTGTGAGCGCCCCGGCCGCTAGGCTGGGACCCGTACGGGGCGGTGGCCAAGCTGGTTAAGGCAGTGGGCTCATAACCCAACGATCGTCGGTTCAAGTCCGACCCGCCCTACTCGCGATCCTCAGCGGATCCCTGGTCGCTCGATGACAGCAGCAGCGTGCAGCGATGCGGCGTCACGAACGGATCGAGTCGCCGCATCTCCAGAGGACCATCGCCCAGTCGGAGCACATCGCGCACGAGTTGCGCATGCACGGCGCATACGAGCGCCTGATCCTCGGCGAGCAGGCCGCGGTACCGGCAGGGAGCAAGATCGAATCGGAGCGTTTCCTCGTCGACGACGGGGTTCAGACCGGCATCGTCGAGGTGCTCGTACAGGACGTCAACCTGCCGGAGGGCCTGCTCGCCGAGGCGCGGACTCTCCGACGTCACGGCGCGGAGCATGCGGCCCCTCACATCGGCGCCTTCGACCCGTGACCGTGCTCTCTGGCTCGACGATGTCTCACGCACAGGGTGGAAGACGAGGGGTGGACGACCGCGATGGCCGGTGTTGACGGGCTCACTGCGAATCAGGCCTTCGTCTTCGAGCACCCGCAGGTGGTCACGTGCGGTGTTCAACGGGATCCCGCTCTCCTCGGCGAGCGCGCCGGCGTCCCGGCCGGGCCTCTCCTGGATGGAGCGGAGCAGGCGCAGGCGCCGCGGTTGGGTCAGACCTCGGAAGTCATGGGCTCGACGGGGCATGGGGCGAGGATAAGCACGCCGGCAGAGAGGAGGGCGCGTTTCGGCCGGAAATAACCCGGTGAAAGGGCGCGCGCACTCCGTCTGGTCCGGCGATGGTGGAACGACCATGACGCTGAAGAGAAGGGAAGTCATGAAGCTCTCAACGGAGTCCGAGGCGGTCGTACGTGCGACCGCAGGAGTCGTAGCCGCGCACGCGGATGAGATCACCACGCTGTTCTACCGGGAGATGTTCACCGCGCACCCCGAACTGCTGCGGGTGTTCAACCGTGCGAACCAGGCTATCGGCGAGCAGCCGCGAGCTCTGGCCGCGTCGGTCGTCGCCTTCGCCGTGCACCTCATCGACCCGGACGCCCCCGACTTCACGCCGATCATGAGTCGGATCGCCCACAAACACGTCTCGCTGGGTGTCCAGGCACGCCAGTACACGATCGTCGGCCACTACCTCCTCGATGCGGTGCAGACGGTGCTCGGCGATGCGGTGACCACAGAGGTCAGAGCCGCCTGGGACGAGGTCTACTGGCTCTTCGGGTGCTCCCTCATCGCCGAAGAGGCGAAGCTGTACGCGCAGGGCGGCACCGATCCCGCCCATCCGTGGCGCAAACATCGGGTGGTGGAGCGCGTCGTCGAGTCGGACGACGTCATCTCGCTCCTCCTCGCGCCTGTCGACGGCGTCGTCGCGTCACATCGGACGGGGCAGTACGTCGCCATCGCGGTGGACCTGCCGGACGGGTCCAGACAGCCCCGCCAGTACACGATCTCCTCCGGTCCGCGAGGCGATGCGCTGCGCGTGACCGTCAAGCGCGTCCGCGGCAGTGCAGGCGTCCCCGACGGTCAGGTCTCGACCTGGCTCCACGAGCACGCCCACCCCGGCACCGTGCTCGATGTGTCCCAACCAGCAGGTGACGTCGTGCTCGATGACACCGGGCATCCCCTCGTCCTCGTCTCCGCAGGCATCGGCATCACACCGATCACCGCAATCGTCGAGGATCTGTCCCGTCGCGCCCCGGACCGCACCATCCGACTCTTCCATGCCGACCGGAACCACGACGCCCATGTGCTGCATCCCTCCTTGCGGCGACAGGTGCTCGCGATGAAGGATGCCAAGGCGCAGAACTGGTACGCGGACGGGGCGGACGCGGCCCCGACCCTCCACCCCGCGCTCCCCGGGCGGATGGACCTCTCGAATGTCGAGCTCCCGGACGACGCGGTCGTCTTCATGTGCGGCCCTCTCGAGTTCATGCGCTCTGTCCGGGCGACTCTGATCGGCCGGGGGATACCTGCGGAGCGGATCGCCTACGAGGTCTTCGGCCCCGACCTCTGGCTGCAGCAGCCGACCGTCGACGCCGCCTGACGCGCGGAGCGCCGCGGAGGAGAAGGGTTCGCGCCGATGTCAAGCCCCTCCTCGGCGCCGCGACCCCACGCCATGCTTCCGAAGTGCGGCACCGCGCCGCAGAGACAGGAGGAACAATGAGCATCGGCAGCGGAATCGCGCTCTTCGTGATCGGGGCGATCCTCGTCTTCGCGATCAACGTCGACGTTCCCTGGGTCGACCTCGACATGGTCGGCTACATCCTGATGGGAGCAGGAGTCATCATCTTCCTCATCGGCATCGTGCTGCTCGCGCGTCGCCGGCGAACGGAGACGGTCTCACGCACATACGTCGACCCCGCCACGGGGGAGCCGACCACTCGTCGCTCCGTGAGCTCCAGCGGCGACGAGGCCCTGTGAGTTGCGCCGCCCTGTGAGTTGCGCCGCCCTGTGAGCGACACCGGCTTCTGAATACACGCAGTGACGGCGTCGGTCACCACGGTGTCCGACGCCGTCAGTGCGAAGCGGTGATCAGTCCGGCGCGATGGTCTCGAGGTGCTCCTCGACCAGGACGATGCCGCCGCTCGAACTCGCCGAGTGCGCGAGCTCCTCGATCCACCTCCGGCTCAGATCGGGAGACTCCGGTTCCTGGAAGACGAACCTCAGAGGAATCGACGGGTGGAGCCAGAGGGTCGATCGCCCAGGGGCCTCACCCTCGGGGTGACGCCAGGAGAGGGTGAAGCTCTCGTTCCGGCGGAGCTTGGTGGCGATGACCACCTTGAGGTGCGCCAAAGCGCGATCCTCGATGTAGATCGGCGTCGATGTGTCGCCGTAGTACAGGCTGCCCATCAGCAGTGGCGGCGGGACACGACGGTCAGGGGGCGGGCCATGGTTCTCCTCGATGGCATGCTCGACGGACCGGGAAGTGGTCCGGGAATTCGAACTCTAGCCAACAAATCGACGCGCACCCTGCGCCTGACGCCCCACATTGCGCTGAGCGAACAATCTGTTCGCTCAGTGTCACGTTCACAAGGCGAGTGTCACGTTCACAAGGCGAGTGTCACGTTCACAAGGCGAGCGTCACGATCACGAGGCGAGGACGGGCGCTGCACCGTAGGCGTCACGATACGCCGCAGTGAAGCGAGACGAGTTGCTGAAGCCCCAGCGGCGCGCGATCTCGGCGACCGATCGGCCCTCGCCGTTGCGGAGATCACGGTGCGCCCCGTCGAGGCGCGCCCGCCGCAGAGCGTCGGCGGGCGTCATGTCCAACGCTCGTCGAAAGGCGTACTGCAGTCCCCGTGTGGAGATGTACGACGCGGCGGCGACGTCATCGATGGTGATCGCCAGGTGCGCATTCGCGTCGATGTAGGCGAGCGCACGACGGACCGAGGCCGGCGCTCCGGCTCGCTGTGCCGGCCGCCTGAGGGAGTCGGTGAATGTGGTCGGGAACGCCGAAAGCGTCATCGTCAGGGCGTGCCGTTCGAGTTCGGCGAGGAGCAGATGATCGGTCGGCCCCGCGTTCACGGACTGATCCACGTACTCGAACATCCGCTCCCAGCGCCGAGCGTCGGCAGGGGAGTGCGGCACGAACCCCGTCGTGCGCAACTCCCGTCGGTCATCACCCGTGATCTGCCTCGCGCGCGCCTGGGCGGCGCGGTGATCGAACACGAACGCCCGTACGCGCGCTGTCCGGTCCCATCGGGCTTCGACCTCGGTGCCGTCGGACATCCAGGCCGAGCCTGCATCCAGGGACTCGCGTCCCGACCAGACACGCGCATCGGGAGCGTCGACCCGACACACCAGCAGCTGCTCCTGAGGTTCTGCCCGAGAGTGCACCTTGGCGGTGAGTCGGTAGTCGATCAGGGACGCGGTGCCGAGTTCCTCGGATCGCCAGTCGAAGCGGAAGCTGCGCGGATCCGCATCCTGCAGCGACGACGACGGAACGTACTGCTGCCATATGGACTCCACCTGGGCCAGATCGGTGGACGTGAACTGCATGGGCTACTCCTCGTGCTACGCGCGTCGATCCCACTCGAAAGCGCACGATCAGGAGCTTATCCCACGATGCCTGAGCCTCCGCCGTGCAGGTCTCCGGGATGCACCAGAACCCGCGAGGCCGCTCGTAGACTCGGGAGTATGAGCGTGCCTTCCCCATATGCGGACCGTCTTCGTCGCCTTCCCGTGCAGCGTCGCGAGGTCGAGGTGCATGGGGGGACCACGGCATACTGGGCGTACGGCCCCGACGACGCAGACACCACGGTCGTCGCGGTGCACGGTTTCCGAGGGGAGCACCACGGCCTCGAACCGGTGCTCGCGTTCCTGCCCGAGGTGCGGGTGATCGCGCCGGATCTTCCCGGTTTCGGCGAGTCTGCCCCTGTGCCACGACGCACGCATGATCTCGACGAGTATGCGGAGTGGCTCACCGACTTCGTCGCCGAAGTCGCCCCAGGTGCCGTGATCCTCGGCCATTCCTTCGGTTCGATCGTGGCCTCAGCCGCCGTGGCACGCGGACTGCAGACCCCGCGCCTGATCCTGCTGAACCCCATCGGTGCGCCGGCGCTCGAGGGGCCGAAGGGACTGATGACACGACTTGCGGTCCTCTACTACGCTCTCGGCGCCAGGCTCCCCGAGAAGGTCGGGACGGCCCTGCTGCGCAACCGGATCATCGTCCGCGTGATGAGCATCACGATGGCCAAGACGAGGGATCCGGAACTCCGCCGGTTCATCCACGACCAGCACGACACCTATTTCTCCCGATTCTCGGATCGGGATGTACTCCGGGACGCCTTCGTCACGAGCGTTTCGCACGACGTACGCGAGTTCGCCCCCGAGATCGACGTTCCGACACTGCTCGTCGCAGCAGAGCGGGACGACATCACACCCATCGAAGCGGAGCGGAGGCTGGCGACGATGTTCCCGGACGCCCGCCTTGTCGAGATCGCGCACGTCGGACACCTGATCCACTACGAGACCCCGGCCGAAGCTGCGGGAGCCGTTCGCCGCTTCCTCAGGATTCCCGTCGCGCGAGGCCGATGAGGCCCGCCACACGGAACGGGATGACCTCACCCATCGCCAACGACGTCTCCGTGCGTTCGACGCCCTCGATGGACAGGATGCGCGCGTCCGTGTCGAAGAGGTGTCGCGCATCGCGGCAGGCCACGCGCGCGAGCAGATCGATCGATCCGCTGAGGCCGTGCGCTTGCACGACCTCAGGGATCCGGGAAAGCTCGTTGATGATGCGGGGCAGTTCCGTCTGACGGACCCCGATGCTCACGAAGGCCTGCAAGGGGAAACCGAGCACATCGGGCGAGAAGGACCGCTCGTAGGACAGGAAGATCCCGCTCTGCTCCAACCGCGCCATCCGCGCCTGGATCGTGTTGCGCGAGAGCCCCAGGTTCTCCGCGAGCGCGACGATCGTCGTGCGCGGGTCGTCGGCGAGCGCGGCGAGAAGCTCGAGATCTATGCGGTCCAGTCCTGGCATAGTGCCAAACCTTAGCAGCACTCTCTCGAGCGAAATTGAGCAACATGCTCAAGCGCTCTTGGAATGCTTGAGCGAGGTGTTGACCAGACGTACTCTCAGACCATGCCGGTGATGACGCTGGCATCAGTGCGCGGAGCCTCACGAGGGCCGCCGAGGACGAGGAGGACGACGATGTCACCGCAGGCCACGCCCATCGCAGACACGGCACAGGATCTGGAGCTCTCGGAGCGCCTCCTGAACCCCGACGGAAGCCGCATCCCGAACCCCCGGCTGGACCCGTTCGTCGCCGACGTCGATGCCGAGCAGCTGCGTTCTCTGCTCCGGGACATGGTCATCCTCCGCCGCATCGATGCCGAGGGTGTCGCGCTTCAGCGCCAGGGACAGCTCGGACTCTGGGCGCCTTGCCAGGGACAGGAAGCGACGCAGATCGGCACGGCCCGTGCCCTCGCTCCCGAGGACTTCGTGTTCCCCAGCTACCGGGAGACCGGAGTCATCTACGCGCGGGGCGCGGAACCCGGAGACTACGTGCGCATGTGGCGCGGTGAGGAAGGTGCGGCTCACGATCCCGCCGACCTCGGTGTCGCTCCCTTGCAGATCATCATCGGAGCGCAGACACTGCACGCGGTCGGCTACGCGCTCGGCATCCAGCACGACGGCGCTGACGAGGTGGCGGTGACCTACTTCGGTGACGGAGCCACCAGCCAGGGTGACGTGAACGAGGCGATGATCTTCGCCGCGTCGTACCAGGCGCCGGTCGTCTTCGTATGTCAGAACAACCACTGGGCGATCTCCGAGCCGGTCGCCGTGCAGTCGCAGTATCCGATCGCGGGAAGGGCGCCAGGATTCGGCATCCCCAGCCTGCGGGTGGACGGCAACGACGTGCTCGCCTGCATGGCGGCCATGCGCTGGGCTCTCGACCACGCGCGGTCCGGCAAGGGCCCCGCCTACATCGAAGCCGTCACTTATCGCATGGGTCCGCACACCACGGCCGACGATCCGACCCGCTACCGCGACCAGGAGGAACTGGATTCCTGGCGCCGTCGCGATCCGATCGCGCGGTTGGAGGCACACCTGCGCGCCAGCGGGGAGCTCGCCGAAGAGCACGCCGCCGAGACCCAGTCCGCAGCCGATCTCGTCGCCAAGGAGATGCGTGCCGCGTGCCTCGGCATGGTCACACGGCCGGCACTCGCCGTGTTCGACGGCGTCTACGCGGAGCCGCACACCGGACTCGAGCGGCAGCGCGATGAGTACGCCTCGTACCTCGCCACCTTCGAGAGCGAGGTGTGACCATGACCGAGCTGACTCTCGGGAAGGCCCTCGGAGCCGGTCTCCGCCAGGCGATGCGCGATGACGACAAGGTCGTGCTGCTCGGGGAGGACATCGGCAAGCTGGGAGGCGTCTTCCGCATCACCGACGGACTGCTCGACGAGTTCGGCGCTGCGCGCGTGATCGACACGCCGCTCGCCGAGTCCGGAATCGTCGGCACGGCGGTGGGCCTCGCATTCCGCGGCTACCGACCCGTCGTCGAGATCCAGTTCGACGGCTTCGTGTATCCCGCCTTCGATCAGATCGTCGCTCAGGTCGCGAAGCTGCACTACCGCACTCAGGGCCGGGTGAAGATGCCCATCACCATCCGGATCCCGTGGGCGGGCGGCATCGGCGCTGCCGAGCATCACTCGGAGTCTCCGGAGGCCTACTTCGTGCACACGGCAGGACTGCGCGTGATCGCGGTCTCGAACCCGGAGGACGCGTATCGAAGCCTGCGACAGGCCATCGCCTCCGACGACCCCGTGATCTTCTTCGAGCCGAAGCGGCTGTACCACCACAAGGGCGAGGTCGACCTCGAAGCCCCGCTGGCCGACGCGCCGCCGATGGGTCTCGCGCGCGTGGTGCGGACCGGGACGGATGCGACCCTCATCACGTACGGCGCCATGGTGTCCACCGCGCTGCAGGCAGCGGACGCCGCGGCGGATGAGGGAACGTCGCTCGAGGTCATCGATCTCCGTTCCCTCTCGCCCGTCGACTATGACTCCGTCGCGGCTTCGGTGCGGAAGACGGGCCGCGTCGTGGTCGCTCACGAGGCGTCGCGGGAAGCGGGAGTGGCCGCGGAAGTGATCGCGAGCATCACGGAGCGCTGTTTCGAGTACCTCGAGTCGGCTCCACTGCGGGTCACCGGCCACGACATCCCCTACCCGCCCGCGAAGCTCGAGAAGTACCACCTCCCGGACCTGGATCGACTGCTCGACGCCGTCGACCGGGTATTGGACCGGCCGAACAGCCTGACGGGAGCAGAGGCATGATCGCGGAGTTCCGCCTTCCCGACCTCGGGGAAGGACTGACAGAAGCCGAGGTCGTGACCTGGCTCGTCGCTCCCGGCGACAGCGTCACTCTCAACCAGACGCTCGCAGAAGTCGAGACCGCGAAAGCGGTCGTCGAGCTGCCCTCGCCCTACGAGGGCATCGTCTCGACGTTGCACGCGGAAGCAGGACAGACCATCGCCGTCGGTGCTCCTCTGATCGCCTTCGATGTCGTGGGGGAGGAGCCGGCGGCCCCGTCGCCCTCCTCGGAGCCTGGGGAGAAGGCCGAGCCGAACCTGGTGGGGTACGGCGCCGCGCCCACGAGCTCAGGGCGACCAGCGCGGCGGGCACGGAGGATCGGCGCGTCCGCTCCGGCCACCATCGACACGGCCGTTCTCGAGGCGGCACCGCACGACGCTGCTCCGTCAGCCGTCGACGCCGTGATCGAGCGCCCACGCTCGACGC